>CAIWPS010000218.1 GCA_903914615.1 uncultured beta proteobacterium
AGGGCCGCCACGATGGCCAGCAGGCGCTGCTGCTGGTCTGGTGACAGGTCGTGCTGGCGCAAGGCGGCCAGCAGCAACTCCCGTGGCGTGTTCGCGGCCACTGCCGTCGGCCCGCGCCCCTCCAGCGCCTGCTTGAGGGCGCGCAGTTTCAGCTGGCGCCGCTGCTCCTGGCGCTCGGGCGGTGCGGGCAGCTCCAGCGCCATCTCCAGTTGCAGCAGCAGGTCGTCCAGCGCGTCGGCGGGCAGCGGGCCCGGCGCCGTGCGGGCCTGGCGCTGGGTCAGGGCCTGCGCCCAGGCGGCGGGGAGCGCTGCGGGCAGCGCGGCGTCGGCGGGCGTGCCGTTGCTGGCCGCTTCGGCGTCGGCGAGCGCTTGCGCCAGCGCGTCGCACTGGGCCTGCCAGTGCGCCCGCCTCGCTGCCGCCAGCAGCCCCTGCGCGGCCTGGTGCGCCTGCGCGTGGCGCGCCTCGACCTGGGCCAGCGCGCCGCGCGGCAGCGGCCCGCCGGCGCGCCAGCCGCGGTCGGTCTCGGCAATGACCTGTTCGACCTCGGCCAGCGGCGTCGCCGGGCCCAGCGCCTCGATCCGTGCCAGCAGCGCCTCGCAGGCCGCGAGGTTGGCGGCCAACTCGGCGTCGCGCGCGGCGAAGTCCGCCTGGCGCTGCGCGAACACCGCATCGGTGGCCTCGGCAAAGCGCCTCCACAAGGTCTGTTCCAGGCCGCGCGGCAGAGGCATCCGGCGCGCCTGCTGCTGCCACTGGGCCTGCAGATCGCGCACCTGCGGCGCGGCATCCGCCGCCGCCGCGCCGCCCCGGCCGCCGCTGCCTGCGGGGGCGGCCACCAACGCCTGGGCCCGCGCGATCAGCCTTTCGCGCTCGGCCGTGGCGGCGGCCAGCACGGCCTGCAGCGGAAGCTCGAGGCGCGCGACGGCGGCGGCGAGCCGCTGCGCCAGCGCTTCGCGGGCGTCCGCCGGCGCCGTGTGCTCGACCGGGCCGAGCTTGCGCCAGGCCTGCCAGAAGCGGTCCAGCGCCTGCGCGATGTCGCGGCCGCTGGCGGCGGATGCGTCGGCGGGGTCTTCGGCCAGGGGCAGCTGCTCCAGGGCGGCGAGCAGGTCCTGGCGCTTGAGCAGGTTGTCCTGGCGCGCGGCCTTCAGCACCGCCGCCTGCGCCGCGACCGGCGCATAGGCGGCCTTGCACGCGGCGTCGAAGCGTTGCCACAGTGCCGCGGGCGCGGCAGCACCCAGGCGGTCCAGCTCCTTCCAGCGCTGGCGCAGCGACTGGATGCTGTCGGCATGGGCCTTGAGGTTCAGGCGCGGCGCCGCACGCGCGGGGCGCGGTGGTGGCCGCGCGACGGCGGCGGCTGCAGCGTCGCCCTCGGGCAATGCAGCCGCATTGACCGGCTCAGGCAGTGCAGCAGCGCTGACCGGCTCGGCCGCTGCGGCAGCCGTGTCGGGGCCGTTGGCGGGCGGCGAAGTCACGGCGGGCGGCGTCGGCGCGACCTGCCGCGCCAGGGCCTCGGCTTGCGCCACCAGGTCTTCGCGGGCGCGCGCGCCGCCCCAGTGCTGCCAGGACTGCAGCCGCCCCGCTTCGGCGCGCAGGGCCTGCCAGCGCTGGCGCAGCGGGCCCGGCAGCCGGAAGCCGCCGTACTCGTCGAGCAGGGCTTCGACGAGCTGCTGCTGCTTGCGCAGCGCCACCAGCTGGCCCGCGGCCAGCGCCGCTTCGGCCTCGCCCAGGGCCTGGTCCAGCCGCTCGCGCTGCGCGTCGCCGAGCAGCGGCGCCTTGGCCGGCGGGGCCGCGGCATCGTCGGCGATCGCCGAGGCCGAGGCCGCCAAGGCGGCGGCTTCGGCAGCCGCAGCAGCCGACTCTGCCGCCGCCTGCGCAGCCGCTGCTTCGGCCGCTGCCTGGGCCTGCGCCGCCTGCGCCGTCTGCGCCTCCTGTACCGCCTGCAGCGCCGCGCGCCGCGCTTGCAGTTCGGCCTCGCCGTGGGCGCGGATCTGCGTCGACAGCTGCGTGCGCAGCGCGTCGAACTGTTCGGCCTGGCCCGGCGCCAGCAGCGCCTGGGGCAGCGCGGCCCATTCGCGGTCGAGTTCGGCCACGTAGTTCATGGCCAGGCCGGCCTGGTCCAGAAAGGCCGTTGCACGCTCGACCAGGCCCTGCGCGGCCAGGCGCGACTGCCGCTGCAGCACGGCGGTTTCCAGCCGCTGCTTGGCCAGCCGGTGCACCTTGCGGTCGTGGCTGCGGAAGGCGCGCTCGGCCTGCTTCAGCGCGTCTTCGCCGGCCAGGGCCTCGATGGCGGCCAGCTTGGTCTGCAGCGGCGCGCCGGCGGCCTGGGCCAGCTGCAACAGGGCAGCGTCGCCCTGGGCGTCGCGCAGGCGGGCCGCCCAGTCCTCGCCGGCGCCGGGCCGTTCGCGGGCGGGCTGCGGGGCCGGGGACGCGGGGCCCGGGCGGGTGGGTGTGCGGGGTGCCGCTGCCGGCCGCGGGGGTGCGGCGGAGGCACCTGGTTTCTTGAAGATCCAGCTGAACATGAGGTTGCCGCCATGGCGGCAGGCAGGCGCGACCGGCGCAGTGTAGGCGCTGGCCGCCGGCAGCCACCCGGCGCGCGGGGCGCGGGCCGGGCGCGCGGGCTCAGCGCGGGCGGGCCACGAACTGGCGCCAGTCGGGGGTGCGCTGCGGCAGCTCGCACTGGAAGGGCAGGCCCGGGGCCGCCGCCACGGCCGCGCCGGGGCACGGGGCGTAGAACTCGACGGCGTCTTCCTTGCGGAATTCGCGCAGCCTTTCGGAGAGGTGGCGGGCCTCGTCGAGGTGGCCGGTCTGCGCCAGCGAACGCGCCCAGGCCACCATCAGCCGCGTGTCCAGCAGGTAGTGCACGGCGCGGTCGAAGGCGTGTTCGGGGTCGCGCGGCGGCGCGCCCGAAGTCACGGCGGCGTAGTCGGCATGGTGGCCGAAGAAGATGCTGCGCTGGCCGGCGGCGATGCGCTGTTCCAGCGGCGCGGCGTCGCCACTGGCGCTGAAGATGACGGCCACGCGTGCGTAGTCCAGCACCGACAGGGCCGTGCCGGCCACCACCGCCAGCGCCGCCAGCACCACGCCGGGGGCGCCGCGGGCCGCGGGTTCGCCCGCCGCGGCCTCGCCGCAGTCGCCCTGCAGCGCGTAGCCCCAGGCCCAGGTCGCGGGCAGCAGGAAGTAGCTGTACCACAGCGGGTATTCGAGCAGGCTG
>CAIWPS010000219.1 GCA_903914615.1 uncultured beta proteobacterium
CGCAGGGTGCGACCTTCGAAACGCCGCACGGCGAGCGCCTGCGCGTCGATGTCTCGCCGCTGGGCCGGCCGCGCATCTGCGCCGCCGCGGGCGCCTGGCCGCGGCTGCCGTCCTGCTGAACGCAGATCTGCATGTTCATGATGTCGGAATAGGCCTGGGCCAGCCGATTCCGGACCTGCAGCGCGGACTGGAATCCGACCTGCGCCTTCTGCATCGCCATCACGGTCTGCTCGAGGCTCACGCCCGGGGTGTTCAGGGTGAGTCCGCGCGCCAGGTTCTCGGCCTGGAACTGGCTCTGGCTGACCGTCTTCAGCGCATCGGCCATGGCGGACTGGAAACCGCCCGCGGCCGCCGCGGCGTCGGTGCGCGGCATGCCGTTGGGTTGCAGCCCGGCGCGCGCCACGGCGGCCTGGAAGTCGAAGGGTTTGAGGGTGAGGTCGTTCATGGCTTGGGGGGCGGCGGCGCGCAGGACAGCGCAGCCTTCGCCACCCGGCCACTGTAGGCGCGGCGGCTGCGGCGGCAAGGCGCGATCAGGCGCCTGTTTGCGGGCCTTCTTGCGCAGACGCGGCGCGCCGCGGCGGCCAACAATGGCTGCGCCGCTGTAGCACCCCGCCGCCCCATGGAGAACGCCGTCGTCGCCGCCAACCCCACTGCCCTCGTCCCCGCAGGCCCGCCGGGACTGGGTGCGCGCTGGCAGTCGCTGCCGGCGCGCACGCAGCTGATGTCCGTGCTCGGCGTGGCCGCCCTGCTGGGCGTGCTGCTGCTGATGTTCTTCAGCGCCCGCGACTCCGACTACCGCCCGCTGCTGCCCAACCTGTCCGAGAAGGACAGCAGCGCCGTCGTCGACCGCCTGGTGCAGCTCAACATCCCCTACCGCCTGGCCGAAGGCGGCACGACGATCATGGTGCCCTCGGCGCAGGTCGCCGAACTGCGCATGAAGCTCTCGGCGGCCGGCCTGCCTTCCGACCGCAACGGCGCCTCGTCCAGCTACGACCTGCTGGACAAGAACAGCTTCGGCCAGACCCAGGGCGCCGAACGCATGAAGTTCCAGCGCATCAAGGAAAGCCAGCTTGTCGCCAGCATCCAGTCGCTGGAGTCGGTGAAGACGGCCACCGTGATGCTGGCGCTGCCCGGCCAGAACGGCTTCTTCCGCGAGCAGAGCAAGCCCAGCGCCTCGGTGGTGCTGACGCTGCACCCCGGCCGCACGCTGGACCGCGGCCAGATCGCCGGCATCGTCGGCCTGGTGGCCAGCAGCGTGCCCGAGCTCAGCGCGCGCGCCGTCAACGTCGTCGACAACACCGGCGCGCTGCTGTCCGGCGGCGACGACGAGGGCACCGGCATCGGCCTGAACAGCCAGCAGCTGCAGTACCGGCGTGAACTCGAGGGCGTGAACCTCAAGCGCGTCAACGACCTGCTGGAACCGGTGCTGGGCCGCGACAACTTCCGCGCCAGCGTCAACGCCGACATCGACTTCTCGCGCGTCGAGCAGACCGCCGAGGCCTTCCGCCCCAACCAGGGCGCCGATGCCAAGGCCACCGTGCGCGAGCAGCGCAGCGAGGAAAGCACCCAGCCCGGCGGCGCCAGCGCCGGCGGCGTGCCCGGCGCCACCAGCAACCAGCCTCCGGTGCCGGCCTCGGCACCCATCAACGGCGCTGCCCAGCCCCTGCAGGTGGCCCAGGGCGGCAACGGCGCGGGCGCCGCGGCGCGGCGCGAGGCGGCGACCCGCTTCGAGGTCGACCGCACCATCACCGTCACGCGCAACGGCGTCGGCACGGTGCGCCGGCTGAGCGCCGCCGTCGTCGTCAACAACCGCAGCACCACCGACGGCAAGGGCAAGACCACCACGGCGCCGCTCAGCGACAAGGAGCTCGAGCAGCTGACCGCGCTGGTGCAGCAGGGCATAGGCTTCAACGCCGAGCGCGGCGATGTCGTGAAGGTCGTCAACGCGCCCTTCCGCACCGAGACCGTGGCCCCCGCCGACGAGCTGCCGCTGTGGAAGCAGCCCTGGCTCGTCGACCTGCTGAAGACCTTCGCCGCACCGGCGGCGCTGGCGCTGGTGGCGCTGTTCATCGTGGCCAAGCTCATCCGCCCGGCGATGACCGTGCTGCTGGCGCCGCCGCCGCCGCCCGAGCCGGGCACCCAGCTCGACGAGGTCGTGGGCGGCGAGGTGCCGGAAGTGGCGATACCCAAGATGCCGGTCCTGCTGCCGCCCCCGGGCGAAGGCACGCGCGTCGAACAGGCGCGCGCCATGGCCAAGGCCAACCCGGCCGCGGTGGCGCACATCCTGCGCGGCTGGGTCAACGGCGAATCGGCCTGAACGAGCGAGAACCCCGACATGGCCGCACCCCCCGCCGACGACCAGGGCCTGGAGAACGCCGCCATCCTGCTCATGACCCTGGGCGAGCAGGAGGCCTCGGAAGTCTTCAAGCACCTCGCGCCCAAGGAAGTGCAGCGCCTGGGCGAGGCCATCGCGCGCATGAAGTCGGTGACGCGCGAACGCGTCGAGACGGTGATGGACAACTTCGAGAAGGTCGCCGCCAACGAACACCTGCTGGTGGCCGACAGCAACGAGTACGTGAAGGCCGTGCTGCGCCGCGCGCTCGGCGACGACAAGGCCAACCTGCTCATCGACCGCATCCTGCAGGGCAGCGACGTCACCGGCATCGAGAGCCTGAAGTGGATGGACCCGACCTCGGTGGCCGAGCTGCTGCGCAACGAGCACCCGCAGATCGTCGCCGCCATCCTCGTCCACCTGGAATTCGACCAGGCCGCCGAGGTGCTGAAGCTCTTCACCGAGCGCCAGCGCAACGAGGTGATGGTGCGCATCGCCACGCTCGACGGCATCCAGCCGACGGCGCTGCGCGACCTCAACGAGGTCATGAGCAAGGTGCTGGCCGGCGGCGACCGCGGCCGCAAGAGCACGCTGGGTGGCGTCAAGACCGCGGCCGAGATCATCAACATGATGGGCAGCGCGGTCGAGACCAGCGTGCTCGACTTCGTGCGCGAGGCCGACAACGACCTGGCGCAGAAGATCATGGACAACATGTTCACCTTCGACGACGTCGAGAAGATCGACGACAAGGGCATCCAGGCCCTGATGAAGGAAGTGCAGAGCGAGTCGCTGATCGTGGCGCTGAAGGGCTCGACGCCGGCGCTGAAGGAGAAGATCCTGAAGAACATGTCCACGCGCGCCGCCGAGACGCTGCGCGAGGACCTCGAATCGCGCGGCCCGGTGCGGCTGTCCGAGGTCGAGGCCGAGCAGAAGGAAATGCTCAAGATCATCCGCCGCCTCATCGACGAAGGGCAGATCGTGCTCGCCGGCGGCAGCGACGAACAGTTCGTCTAAGCCAGGGGCCATGTGAGCAAGACCGGGTTCAAGAACGTGCCGCCGCCGGCGGGGTCGAAGTCGGCCTCGCCCTACCAGCGCTTCATCCCGCGCGAGGAGCTGGGCGACTTCGCCAGCTGGAAGCCGGGCACCTTCGCAGGCACCGGCACCGGCGGCGGCGCCGGGCCGGCCGCGCCACCGCCCGCACCGCCGGCGCCGACCGCCGACGAATGGCAGGCCCGCATCGCCGCCGCGCGCCAGGCCGGCTACCAGGACGGCTACCGCGACGGCCTGGTGGCGCTGGAGAGCTTCAAGCAGAACTTCGCCCAGCAGGCGATGAGCCAGGTCGGCGCCCTGCTCGACGCCTTCGACACCCAGCTGCAGGCGCTGGACGGCGAGATCGCCCAAACCCTGGCCGCCACCGCGGTGCAGCTGGCGCGCCAGGTGCTGCGCAGCGAACTGGCGCAGCGCCCCGAACTGGTGGCGCAGGTGGCCGCCGAGGCCGTCAACGCGGTGATGCTGAGTGCCCGCCACATCTCGGTGCAGGTGCACCCCGACGACCTGCCGCTGGTCGCCGAAGGCGCCGAGGAAGCGCTGGCCGCACGCGGCGCACGGCTGGCCGCGAACGGCGCGGTGGCGCGCGGCGGTGTGCTCGTGCACAGCGACGTCGGCACCATCGACGCCCGCATCGGCGTGCGCTGGGCGCAGGC
>CAIWPS010000220.1 GCA_903914615.1 uncultured beta proteobacterium
AGCAGCGACTTCTCGTCCGGGGTCAGGTACAGGTGGTGAGGCTCCTTGCCGACGGCGATGCGATGCAGCTCGGTGCAGGACTGCGGGTCGACGACGCTGACCGTGGCGTCCAGCGAATTGAGCACGAAGATGGGCGACGATTGAGCGTCGCGGGGCGCCGCGCCGGCGCGCGTCGCAGTCAAGGCAGCGGCTGCCGCGGTGGCCAGAACAGCCCGGCGACTCAGGCCTTCGGGCCCGCCTTCGGGCGCTTGAGCGAGCAGAAAGCCCATGCCGCCTAAAACCCCGTGTGCAGACCCACCGAGAAGACGTAGTGCGGCGCGAGCTGGATGCCGCGCAGGTTCTGATAGAGCGGCACCTGCAGGAAGGCATAGACGCTGGTCGTCGGCGCCACGGGGATGACGACGCCGGGCGTTGCGTAAAGCAGCGTGCCGCCAGTGGAGAACTGGTCTGCTGCAGCGCCGCGATCGACGGCTGCGTGGCGCAGGTTGAGCTGCAGCTGCGGCGTCACGCCCTCCCAGCCGAGGTAGCGCAAGCCGGCGGCCACCGATTCCGCGTCGCCGGGCTGGTACTGGTCGACGGCCCGCAGCGCGTGCTGGTAGTTGGCCTGCGCGAACCAGCTCAGCACATCGCCGGCGTTGCCGAACGCAAAGGCGCCTGCCAGCACGTCGGTGGTGCCTGTGCCCGGCTGCAGGCCGGGGTCGATGGCCGCCGGGCTGCCGGGAGGGCCGTTGGGGTCGGTCAGGGTCCCCGCGCGCGTGTGGCTGCCGGTAGGCAGCTTCAGGCCGAACTGCAGGCCCCAGTCTCTTTTGCTGGCGAAGCCGACATAGCGACTGACGAGCTTGACATCGCCCAGACTGGACGTGTCCGAGACATAGGCGCCATCGCCGGGGGACGCACCATCGGACCCGGTGCCCAGCGTGCTGTGGACTCGGTGGATGTAGGGCAGATTCAGCGTCACGCCCCAATCCTTGCCGGAGTTGTAGTCCAGGCTGGTCGTGACGTAGGTATTGCGCGTGTACTGCTCGACCTCGGCCGGGCCGCCGGTGGTGGGGTTGTTCACCAAGGCAGCCGCGGCGGGCGAGATCGTGCCGGTGCCGCTGCGCAGCTGGTTCTGGTTGAGCGAGTCCAGGCGCAGGTCGGCGCTCCAGCCCGCGATGGCGGAAAGGCCCTGGGTACCCCAGTCGGCATTGATGCTGCAACCGCAGCTGGCACAGGCCAAGGCCGTGGCAGGAAATACGGCGCCGAGGGTCAAGGTCAAGGGGGCCAGCAGTTGGCGGGCAAGGTCGTTCCTGGGGTGCGAGGTCATGGGAGGCGGATTCCGTTCTGATGAAGGGCAGGCTCCGGGCCGGGGGCGCCGTGCATGCGCTGGCGCCGGCCTGGCGAGGCCGAGAAGAGGTCTGTGGCAGGCGTCGGAACCCCGGGGACGCGGCGCGCCGGGCAGAGCCGGCGCAGCGTCAGGCGCTGGGGTTCGCGGTCAGGCCCGTGCTGGCGGCGCGCGCGGCTGGCCGGAGCGCCAGGTCAGCGAACGGGCCGGCGCGAGGACCGCGCCGGCGTGCTGCTGAGCTTGCAGCGGCGCGGGCGGCAGCACCG
Source organism: uncultured beta proteobacterium (assembly GCA_903914615.1). GTDB lineage: Bacteria > Pseudomonadota > Gammaproteobacteria > Burkholderiales > Burkholderiaceae_C > Rubrivivax. Next base: position 1,591 of record CAIWPS010000220.1, read on the forward strand.
AAGGAGGCGCCGGCGGCAGGCCGAGGTCCATCGACGCATTCGCGCAGCACACGCAGTGGCCCGCGACATGGGCCATGCCATCGGCATCGCCGGGCGACGGTGCTGCCGTCGGTACGCCACGCGCCTGGGTCGAAGAGCAGATGACGCGCCAGGGCGCATCGCGAAGCTGCATCGAATGCATCGCTTGCGCCAACGCCGGCGCCAGCCCCATCCACGTCATCGCTGCGAGCGCAATCCAGGCGCGCAGGCGGCGATGAAAGCGGCGACGGAACATGCAGGCGATTCTAGTCAGCCGACCGACGTCGGCTCGTCAACGAACGATTCCTTGATCTGACGCCAGCCCGTCGGACTGGGCTTGCGAAGGCATCGCTACACTGCGGTCCCATGCACATGTTGCGCCATCGGCTGCGCCGGCTGACCTGGATCCCGCTTTTCGCGATCGTCGGCCTGGCGTTGTTGCCCACGCTGTCGCACGCGCTGGCATGGCTGCATTCGGATGGTGGCTGGGTCGAGGTCTGCAGCGCACAAGGGCCGCGGCGGGTCCTGGCCGGCGTTGCGGCCGCAGACGGCAGCGCGCCGGTACCTGCCGCGAGCCACTTGCAGCACTGCCCGATGTGCGCGCTGTCCGGTGCGCCGTTGCACACTGCGACCCTGGCACCGGCCTGGCAGGCACCCGCCAGTCCGCGCATCGCCGCCGCGCCGGTCCCACTTGCCGCCACCCGGCCGGCAACCAGGCACACCGCCTGCCCTCGGGGACCTCCGATCCCGGCCTGATCAGCCGTCTCGGTCCGGGCCGCAAGCATGCTGGCCCGGGGTGACCACCGCCACATGCAGGCTGCGCGCATTGGGCGCAGATGCCCTGCACGCCCTGTTCAAGGATCGAAGATGAGGACCATCGAACGGATGATGCGCGTCATGACGCATCTCAACATCGGCACCGCCCTGGGCATGGTGCTGTGGGTGGGCTGGTCGGGCCTGCAGATCGTCAACGGCAACGTGCCGGCGCAGCGCATCGAACGCCCAGACGCAACTGCAACGCCGGCCCCTCGAGGGGCGGTGCCGAAAGACCCGGCCCACACGCCCTGCGACTGTCTGGCGCCAAGCCCGGGCAAGGATGACGCTCGGGCTGTGCCGCTGGATGCTCAAGCCCTCGTTGTGCCCGGCGCCGGCGACGCGCGGGGCATGTCGACATGAGTCCCGGTCCCGAAGCACCGGATGCCCCCTCGCCCGTCTTGCTGAGCCGCCGCGGCGCCCTGCTCGCGGGGCCCATGGCTCTTGCGCTGGGGACCGCAGGGCTGAGCGCCTGCACGCCGCCGGCCGCTGCATTCCACAGCCTGGACATCACCGGCGCGGCGTTCGGCCGTGACTTCCATCTGCGGGACCCGGACGGCAGAGCGCGCGCGCTGGCCGACTTCCGGGGCCGCGCGGTGCTGATCTTTTTCGGCTTTACGCAATGCCCCGACATCTGCCCCACGGCGCTGGCGCGGGCCGCCGAAGTGATGCGACTGCTGGGCGAGAGCAGCGCGGCGCTGCAGGTCATCTTCGTCACGGTGGATCCGGAGCGGGACCTGCCGGTCGTCCTGAGCGCCTACACGCGCGCCTTTCATCCGTCGTTCCTGGGCCTGTACGGCGACCTCGCCACCACGGCAGCGACGGCCAGGGAATTCAAGATCTTCTACGCCAAGGTGCCGACCGGCAGTTCGTACACCATGGACCACACGGCCATCTCCTATGCCTTCGACACCCAGGGCCGGATACGCCTGGCGGTTCAGCATGAGCGTACAGCGGCCGAGGTCGCCCAGGACTTGCGCCGGCTCATGTAGCCCTTGCAGCTTCGCTGCGACATGCCGCCCGACGCTCGGCTCCGAAAACTTCCTTGCGAGAGGACCCTCACCATGAGATTCAGGACTTCCGCCCTCGCCGCCTGGGCGATGGCCCTGGCAGCGCTGGCCGCCCCAGCGCTTCAAGCTGCCGATGGCACGGGTGCCGAAGAGGCGGCCATCCGCAAACTCATGCTCGACACCTGGGACAAGCCGGAATCGCCGCTGACGGTCGCGCCGGTCGTGGTGCTGGGCGAGCACGCGCTTGCGGGATGGACCCAGGGACCCCGAGGCGGTCGAGCGATGCTCACCCGTGCGCACCGGCAGTGGTCGGTGACGCTGTGCGCCGGCGATGGCCTGAAGGACCCCAGGACCCTCCAGCTCGCCGGCCTGTCCGCCACCGAAGCCGAACAGCTGTCGCGTCGGCTCAGCGACGCCGAGGCCCGCATGCCGGCTGCTGAGCGCGCCAAGTTCTCGACCTTCGAGGGATGGGTGCGCATGGATACGCATGGACACCCAGCAGCCGATCACAAGCACCCCTATTGACCCGGCGGTTCGACGCCGGGGCGGCTGATGCGCTTGGGCGCGGCCTGCCAAGGCGAGCGCGACCGATCCGAACGGCCCGAACGGCTCCACGCCACCCAGCCCGGCATGCCTCGGCACCTGGCCACGCCGTCACGCGCCGGCGTGTTCGGCGTGCGGCGCCACGGCGTGCAGACCGGCCACCGGCTGCAAAGCGGTCGCGTGACCGCCC
>CAIWPS010000221.1 GCA_903914615.1 uncultured beta proteobacterium
GGCCGAGAGCAAGATCTTCCAGATCGGCGAGGAAGGCTCGCGCCAGAAGCAGGGCTTCCAGGGCATCGACAAGCTGGTCGTGAGCCTGATCGACCGCGTGCAGGAACTGCACGACAACGGCGCCGAGGACGTCACCGGCGTGCGCACCGGCTTCTACGACCTCGACCGCATGACCGCGGGATTGCAGAAGGGCGACCTGATCGTTCTGGCCGCGCGGCCCTCGATGGGCAAGACCGCGTTCGCTTTGAACATCGCCGAGCACGTGGCGGTGCAGGAAGGCCTGCCGGTGCTGGTGTTCTCGATGGAAATGGGCGCCTCCCAGCTGGCGCTGCGCCTGGTCGGCAGCCTGGGCCGCATCAACCAGCAGAACCTGCGCACCGGCCGCCTGGACAGCGGCGAGTGGGAACGACTGACCGATGCCGTCGAGCGCCTGGGCCAGGTCCAGCTGTACATCGACGAGACGGCGGCGCTGACCAGCAGCGAGCTGCGCGCCCGCGCGCGCCGCATGGCGCGGCAGTTCGGCACCCTGGGCCTGATCGTCATCGACTACCTGCAGCTGATGAGCGGCAGCAGCGGCAGCGACGAGAACCGCGCCACCGAGCTGGGCGAGATCTCACGCGGCCTGAAGGCGCTGGCCAAGGAACTGCAGTGCCCGGTGATCGCGCTGTCGCAGCTCAACCGCAGCGTCGAGTCGCGCAACGACAAGCGGCCGATGATGAGCGACCTGCGCGAGTCCGGCGCCATCGAGCAGGACGCCGACATCATCATGTTCATCTACCGCGACGACTACTACAACAAGGAGAGCAAGGAACCCGGTGTCTCGGAGATCATCATCGCCAAGCAGCGCAACGGCCCGGTGGGCGACGTCAAGCTGACTTTCCTGAAGCCGCTGACGCGCTTCGACAACCTGGCACCGGGCGGCGGCGCGCACGAATACTGAGCTTGTGCCAGCCGGGTGAGCTGTATATATTCACAGCATGCCCCGCGACCACGAGCCCGCTGCCACGCTGATGTACATGCCGCGCGCCGCGTCGGCCGGCGCCGTCAAGGGCCGCGGAACCGTCTGGGCCATCGAGCACCGCTACGACGAGCATTCGCGCAGCGACTTCGACGACGGCTGGGGCACGCTCGAACAGGCAGCGCTGCAGGAGCAGACCGGTGCCGACACCGTGGTGCTGGAAGAGCGCGCTCGCGGCATCCTGTCGGGCAACGACTCGCCCGACATCGGCTTCGACCTCTCCATCAACCCCTACCGCGGTTGCGAACACGGTTGCAGCTACTGCTACGCCCGGCCCACCCACAGCTACCTGAACCTGTCGCCGGGGCTGGACTTCGAGACCCGCATCGTCGCCAAGGTGAACGCCGCCGAGCGGCTGCGCGAGGCGCTTTCGGCACCGGGCTACACGCCCGGGCAGCTGAACATCGGCTCGGTCACCGACGCCTACCAGCCGGTCGAGCGGCGGCTGAAGATCACGCGCGCGGTCATCGAGGTGCTGAACGAGGCGCGGCACCCCTTTTCCATCATCACCAAGAGCGGCCTCGTCGAGCGCGACATCGACCTCATCGCGCCGGCCGCGCTGGCCGGGCGCGCCGCCGTCTACCTGTCCATCACCACCCTCGACCCGGCCCTGGCGCGGGCGATGGAGCCGCGCGCCGCCTCGCCGCAGCGCCGCCTGCGCGCCATCGAGGCCCTGTCCCGCGCGGGTGTGCCGGTGGGGGTCAGCGTCTCGCCGGTGATTCCCTTCCTCAACGAGCCCGAACTCGAACGCATCCTGGAGGCGGCGCGCGCGGCCGGGACCCAGCGCGCCTTCAGCATCGTGCTGCGGCTGCCCTGGGAGGTGAACCCGCTGTTCCAGCACTGGCTGCAGCAGCATGTGCCCGAGCGGGCGGCGCGCATCATGGCGCGTGTGCGCGACATGCGCGGCGGCAAGGACAACGACAGCCGCTTCGGTACCCGGATGACGGGCCAGGGTGTCTGGGCCCAGCTGCTGCGCCAGCGCTTCGAGAGGGCCTGCGCGAGGCTGGGCTACCGGCGCGAGCGCGTCGAACTCGACCTCACCCAGTTCAGACCGCTTCCGCGGCAGGCGGGGCAGGGTCAGCTGTTCTGACCTTCGCTTGCATGCAGCGCCTCAGCGCCGCAGCACCAGGCCACCGGCCGACCGGTTGCTGCGCCGAACGCCGGCGATGTGCGTGCTGGGCATGCAGTAGCGGTGCGCCAGGGTGCCGGCGGCGCTGATCAGCTCCTCGGCCCCATCGATGCGCTCGCGGTGGCGTTGCGCCACCAGGCCGGCCATCTCGATGAGCTTGGCGTTGCCGGTCTCGCGGCCGTTGAGCAGCAGGCGCTCGACGGCCGCCTTGGGCTGCCCGCGTACCGCGTGCTGCATCGCCGATTCGGCCAGCTGCATGATCTCGGCGTAGGTCTCGCGGATCCAGGCCCCGGCTTCCTCGTTGCGCCGCACCGCGGCGACGAGCACCTCGGTCGACGCCCTGGAGACGGCGAAGCGCTTGGCGATCTTGCGCACCACGGTGGAGTATTCCGGGGCGTCGACGCCGTAGGCGTCCAGACGCGCCCACAGCGAAAGCGTGTTGGTGCCGGCTTCCATGTCGAAGTCAGGCCGCTCGATCTGGTCCAGCAGCTCGCGCGCACGCAGCACGCCCGGAGCGGTCTTGCCTTCCAGCAGCGTCGTCAGCACCTGGCCGAGGTCGGCCATGCGGCGCAGCCGCACCGACTGTGAATACGTGCCGGCGAAATGGCAAAGCACTTCGCAGGCCTGCGCCAACCCCTTGGGGTCCTGGTCGTCGAAGCGCAGGAAGGCCAGGAGCATCATCGACAGCACGTCGAACAGGCGCGACTTCTTGCCCATCGCCCAGGTGCGGTCGAGCATCTGCATGGCCGTCGGCGCGTCGCCGGCATAGAAGCTCAGGGTGCCGCAGTGCTGCAGGCGCAGGATGCATCCCGGCGTGATGGTGGCCGCCGTGCGGTAGGTGGCCAGCGCCTCTTCGATGTGGCCCTGTTCCATCTGCACCTTGCCCATCACGTCGTAGGAATCGGCGTACTGTGGCGTGTCGCTGATCAGGGACTCCAGCGTGCGCCGCGCCATGCTGACCTCGCCGTTGGCCAGCTGCACGCGCGCCACGCCCAGGCGCGCCCAGGGCACCGCCTTGGCGGCGATGACGGCGTCGAAGAGCATCTTGGCCTCGTCGTGGCGCTTGATCGACAGCAGCACCTCGGCGCCGATGCGCGCCGCGTACAGCCAGTACAGGTCGCGGGCGTGGAAGCGGTTCAGGCACAGCTGCGCCGCCAGTTCCATCTGCTTGGCGTCCATGGCCTGGAAAATGTCCTTGAGCTCGCGCTTGCGCTGGCGCGACTCGCGCAGCCGCTCGAACAGCGCATTGCCCGAGAAGGGCTTGATGAGAAAGCTGTCCAGAGCCGCCTCGGCCGCCTCGGCCACGTTCTGGTACGTTGCGTCGCCGGTGACCATGACGAACACGGTGGAGTAGGGCAGCATCTGCTCGCGCCGCAGTTCCTCCAGCAGGTCCTGGCCCGACTCGGTGGTGTTCTCGAAGTGGTAGTCGCAGATGACGACGTCGAAGCGGCGCTGCTCGAGCATCTCGCGCGCGTCCATCAGGCGGCCGGTGGCCTTGACCGAGGCGAAGCCGAATTCGCGCAGGTTCTGCAGCAGGGTGCTGCGCGAAGCCGGGTTGCCGTCGATGACCAGCGCATGGGCGGTGGCGACGTCGCGATCAAGCTGTTCCATGGAGAGGCTCCTGTGTCTGGCGGCCGCGTACCTGCAGGCCGGCGGGCGACCGGCCCGAGCGCTGGATGCCGGCGATGTGGCTGAGCGCCGGACCGAAGCGCTGCAGCTGCGCCGCGGCCCGCGCGCTCAGCGCTTCGGCGTCGCTGACGCTGGCGCGGTGGCGGCGCGCCAGCAGGCCCGCCATCTCCAGCAGCTTGGCATTGCTGCTGCTTTCGCCCGCTTCCAGCAGTTGGCGCGCCGCGCCCGCGGGGTCGCCTTGCAGCGCGCGGCTCATCGCAGCTTCGGCCACCGCGCCGATGCGTGCCTGGCAGTCGCGGATCAGGCCTGCGGCGGGCTCGTGCCGGCGCGCCGCGGCCATCAGCACCTCGGTGATGGCCTTGGAGGTGCAAAAGCGCATGCCGATGCGCGTCACCAGCGCGCCATGTTCGTCGGCGGGCCGTGCGGCGGCGGGCAGGCGCGCCCACAAGGCCAGCAGCATGTTCGCGGCCTCGAGGTCGAAATGCGGTTCCGCGGCCTGCGCGGTCAGCCCGCGCAGGGTGTCCCGTGCCGACTCGTCGGCCCCGCCCGCCATGTGCACCAGGGCCAGGGCGGTCTGTTCCAGCCGCTGCAGGCGCAGCGAATCGGGGTGGCGCATGCGGTACTGCAGCAGCAGCTCGTGCATGGCGGCCACGCCCGCCACGTCGCCCTCGTCGAAGCGCAGCAGCGCGATCAGCAGCAGGCTCAGGGCGTCGAAGAGCTTGGACTGCACGCCCAGGCTGAGGCAATGTTCCAGCGCCCGGCGGGCCTCGCGGCCCTGGCCCTGGTAGAAGGCCAGGGCACCGGCGTGCTGGGCGCGCAGAAGGCAGCCCGGCGTCAGTTCGGCGGCCTTGCGGTATTCGGCCAGGGCGCCCTCGAAGTCGCATTGCTCCACCAGCAGCCGGCCCAGCAGGTCATGGGCATCGGCCGAGGCCGGCTCCTCGGAGAGCACCGAGCCCAGCGTCTGGCGCGCCGCCGCGGCGTCGCCGGCTGCCATCTGCGCCCGCGCCACGCCCAGACGCGCCCATGCGCCCGGGGTGGCGCGCGCCAGGCCTTCGAAGACGCGGCGCGCCTCGGCCGGCCGGCGCATGCCCAGCAGCAGTTCGGCAGCCAGGCGGCCGCAGTAGATGGCGTAGGGCTGGCGCTCCTCGAAGCGCTTGTAGGCGCGGGCGAAGGCGGTCTCGATCTGGCCGGCTTCGAGCGCGCGCAGGACGTCGGCCAGCTCGCGCTTGCGGTGGCGTGCCTCCTGCAGCCGCTGGTGCAGCAGCGCCGCCGGGTAGGGGCGCAGCAGCATGGCGTCCAGGGCCGCCTCGGCGGCCTCGACCACGTGGTGGTAGCTGGCCCTGGCCGTGACCATCAGGAAGACGGTGTGGTGCGGCAGCAGGTTCTCGCGCCGCAACTCGTCCAGCAGGTCCTGGCCGGAATCGTCGTTGCCTTCGAACTCGCGGTTGCAGACGACGATGTCGAAGGGCTCGCGCTCGATCATCTCGCGCGCCTCGCGCACGCGGGCGACGGTCTCGATGTGACCGACGCCGGCGTCGCGCAGCTGAGCCATGGCGACGCTGCGCAGCAGCGGGTTGCCTTCGACGAGCAAGGCGCGCGCGAGGTGGATGTCGCGGTCGATCAAGGCTGCCGGCTCCGGGGCAGGCCCGGCGCCGGCGGGCCGGACCGCGCGCGATGGAGGTGTTTCATGGTGGGAGGACGGACGGAGTCCTCCCCACTATCGGCGCGCCCGCTGGCTACTTGAACAGGTCCTTGACGCGATCGGTCCAGCTCTTCGCATTGGGCGAGTGGCGGTCGCCGCTCTTGCGGAAGGACTCGTCCAGTTCCTTGAGCAGCTTGCGCTGGTGTTCGGTGAGCTTGACCGGCGTTTCCACCGCCACGTGGCAGTACAGGTCGCCGGGGTAGCTGCTGCGCAGGCCCTTGATGCCCTTGCCGCGCAGGCGGAAGGTCTTGCCGTGCTGGGTGCCCTCGGGCAGCTCGATCTCGGCCCGGCTGCCCAGCGTCGGGACGTCGATGGTGCCGCCCAGGGCGGCGGTGGTCAGGCCCACCGGCACGGTGCAGTGCAGGTCGTCGCCGTCGCGCTCGAAGATCTCGTGCTGCTTGACACGGATCTCGATGTACAGGTCGCCGGCCGGGCCGCCGTTGGTGCCCGGCTCGCCGTTGCCGGCGCTGCGGATGCGCATGCCCTCGTTGATGCCGGCGGGGATCTTCACCTCCAGCGTCTTCTGCTTCTTCAGCTTGCCGGCGCCGTTGCAGGTGGTGCAGGGCTCGGGAATGATCTTGCCGGTGCCGTGGCAGTGCGGGCAGGTCTGCTGGATGCTGAAGAAACCCTGGCGCAGGTGCACGGTGCCAGCACCGTTGCAGCTGGGGCAGGTCTTGGCGCTGGTGCCGGGCTTGGCGCCGCTGCCGTGGCAGGTGTCGCAGGTATCCCAGCTGGGCACGCGGATCTGCGTTTCCTTGCCGAAGGCCGCTTCCTCCAGGCTGATCTCCATCGCATAACTGAGGTCGCTGCCGCGGTAGACCTGCTGCCCGCCGCCGCCGCGGCGGCCGCCGCCCTGGTTGCCGAAGATGTCGCCGAAGATGTCGCCGAAGGCCTCGGCAAAGCCGCCGAAGCCCTCGGCGCCGGGGCCGGCGCGCCCGCCACCCATGTTGGGGTCGACGCCGGCATGGCCGTACTGGTCGTAGGCAGCGCGCTTGCTCGCGTCGGAGAGCATCTCGTAGGCCTCCTTGGCCTCCTTGAACTTCTCCTCGGACTTCTTGGCGTCGTCACCCTGGTTGCGGTCAGGGTGGTGCTTCATCGCCAGCTTGCGATAGGCCTTCTTGATGTCCTCTTCCGAGGCGTTCTTGGGCACGCCCAGGATGTCGTAAAAGTCGCGCTTGGCCATGGAAACTCACTGCGTGTCGAAAGCGAAACCGCCGCGTTGCGCGTCAGGTGGCGACCTGGGCACGCGAACGCGGCGAGAGGATGCGTCAGGCCCGCGGGCCTGACGTCGCGTCACTTCTTGACTTCCTTGAAGTCGGCGTCGACGACGTTGTCGTCGGCCGGCTTGGCCTTCGGGGCCTCGCCGCCACCACCGGCACCGGCTGCGCCTGCAGCAGCGGCTGCCGCGGCCTGCGCCGCCTGCGTGTCGGCGTACATCTTCTCGCCCAGCTTCTGGCTGGCCGTCATCAGCGCTTCGGTCTTGGCCTCGATGGTCGCCTTGTCGTCGCCCTTGAGCGCTTCCTCGACGTCCTTCAGCGCGGCCTCGATCTTCTCCTTCTCGGCGCCCTCGAGCTTGTCGCCATGCTCGGCCACGCTCTTCTTCACCGAGTGCAGCATGGCGTCGGCCTGGTTGCGCGCCTGCACGAGTTCGACCTTCTTGGCGTCCTCGGCGGCGTTCACTTCCGCGTCCTTGACCATCTTCTCGATCTCGGCTTCCGACAGGCCCGAGTTGGCCTTGATGGTGATCTTGTTTTCCTTGCCCGTGCCCTTGTCCTTGGCGCTGACGTGCAGGATGCCGTTGGCGTCGATGTCGAAGGTGACCTCGATCTGCGGCAGGCCGCGCGGCGAGGGCGGGATGCCTTCCAGGTTGAACTCGCCCAGGCTCTTGTTTCCCACCGCCAGCTCGCGCTCGCCCTGGTAGACCTTGATCGTCACCGCCGGCTGGTTGTCGTCGGCGGTGCTGAAGACCTGGCTGAACTTGGTCGGGATGGTGGTGTTCTTCTTGATCATCTTGGTCATCACGCCGCCCAGCGTCTCGATGCCCAGGCTCAGCGGCGTCACGTCCAGCAGCAGCACGTCCTTGCGCTCGCCGCCCAGCACCTGGCCCTGGATGGCGGCACCCACGGCCACGGCCTCGTCGGGGTTGACGTCCTTGCGCGGCTCCTTGCCGAAGTACTCCTTGACCTTGTCCTGGACCTTGGGCATGCGCGTCATGCCGCCGACCAGGATGACGTCGTCGATGTCGGTGAGCTTCACGCCGGCGTCCTTCACCGCCATCTTGCAGGGCTCGATGGTGCGGGCGATGAGATCCTCGACCAGGCTCTCGAGCTTGGCGCGCGTGAGCTTGATGTTCAGGTGCTTCGGGCCCGTGGCGTCGGCCGTGATGTAGGGCAGGTTGACGTCGGTCTGGGTGCTGTTGGAGAGCTCGATCTTGGCCTTCTCGGCCGCTTCCTTCAGGCGCTGCAGGGCCAGCACGTCCTTGGTCAGGTCGACGCCCTGTTCCTTCTTGAACTCGCCGACGATGTAATCGATGATGCGCTGGTCGAAGTCCTCGCCGCCGAGGAAGGTGTCGCCGTTGGTCGACAGCACCTCGAACTGCTTCTCGCCGTCGACATCGGCGATCTCGATGATGCTGATGTCGAAGGTGCCGCCGCCCAGGTCATAGACGGCGATCTTGCGGTCGCCCTTGCCGTGCTTGTCCAGGCCGAAGGCCAGGGCCGCGGCGGTCGGCTCGTTGATGATGCGCTTGACGTCCAGCCCGGCGATGCGGCCGGCGTCCTTGGTGGCCTGGCGCTGGCTGTCGTTGAAGTAGGCGGGCACGGTGATGACGGCTTCCGTCACCTCTTCGCCGAGGTAGTCCTCGGCCGTCTTCTTCATCTTGCGCAGCACCTCGGCGCTGATCTGCGGCGGCGCGAACTTCTTGCCGCGCACTTCCACCCAGGCGTCGCCGTTGTCGGCGGCAGCGATCTTGAAGGGCATCAGGTCGATGTCCTTCTGCACTTCCTTCTCGGTGAACTTGCGGCCGATCAGGCGCTTGACGGCATACAGCGTGTTGCGCGGGTTGGTCACCGACTGGCGCTTGGCGCTGGCGCCCACCAGCACCTCGCCGTCTTCCTGGTAGGCGACGATGGACGGCGTGGTGCGCGCACCTTCGCTGTTCTCGATCACCTTGGTGGTGTTGCCTTCCATGATGGCGACGCACGAGTTCGTGGTGCCGAGGTCGATGCCGATGATCTTGCCCATGATTGCTGGCTCCTGTGGAGTGATTCGGGTTGTTCTGGAGTTGTGGATAAGTCGCCGGCTTTCAAGGGCGCCGGCCTGTGCAGCGGCCTATTTCGGCGCCGTCACGGTGACCAGTGCCGGCCGCAGCACGCGGTCGGCGATGAGGTAGCCCTTCTGCAGCACCGTGACCACGGTGTTCGGTTCCTGGTCCGCCGGCACGACGCTGATGGCCTGGTGCTGGTGGGGGTCGAAGCGCGTGCCGGCCGGCGGCGAAATCGCGACGACCTTGTTGCGCTCCAGCGCCTGCACCAACTGGCGCAGCGTGGCGTGCACGCCTTCGAGCAGCTGCTCGGGCGTGGCGGCAGGGATGGCGATGGCGGCTTCCAGGCTGTCGCGCACCGGCAGCAGGCTCTCGGCGAAGGACTCGACGGCGAACTTGCGCGCCTTGGCCACTTCCTCTTCGGCGCGGCGGCGGGTGTTCTCGGCTTCGGCCTTGGCACGCAGGTAGGCGTCGGAGACCTCGGTGTGCCGCGCCTGCAGTTCGGTCAACTGGGCCTCGGGGCCGGGCGCGGCTTCGGCGGCTGGCGCGGCAGCGGCGCTGCCGTTCTCGGTGGCGGTCGGGGGGGCTGCTTCGTTCTGGTTCATGGTCGAGTGCGGAGGTTCAGCTGGAGACTTGGGGGCCGCTGCCGCAGTTTCAAGAGGGTCTTTCCGTCAATCGACACCTTCGTCCTCGGTCCCCGGCAGGTCGTCGGCGCTGGCGCTCCAGCGCTGCCAGTCGGCGAGCTGGCGGCGGTCGCGCTTGGTCGGGCGGCCCTGTTCGATGGCCTGCGCCGGCTCGGCACCCAGGCGGCGGGCCTCGGCGGCGCGCAA
>CAIWPS010000222.1 GCA_903914615.1 uncultured beta proteobacterium
GCATTCGATGGCGTGGCCGCGGATCTCGATCTGGCGCTGCATGAAGGGCAGCTTCTCGCCCGCGGCGACACGGATCTGCATCTGCACGATGTCGATGCCGGTGACCATCTCCGTCACCGGGTGCTCGACCTGCACGCGCGTGTTCATCTCGATGAAATAGAACTCGCCGTCCTCGTACAGGAACTCGAAGGTGCCGGCGCCGCGGTAGCCGATCTTCTTGCACGCCGCCGTGCAGCGGTCGCCGATCCGTTCGATGACGCGCCGCGGCAGGCCCGGCGCCGGCGCTTCCTCGATGATCTTCTGGTGCCGGCGCTGCATGCTGCAGTCGCGCTCGCCCAGCCAGACGGCGTTCTTGAACTGGTCGGCCAGGATCTGGATCTCGATGTGGCGCGGCCGTTCGAGGAACTTCTCCATGTACACGGCCGGGTTGCCGAAGGCGGCGCCGGCCTCGGCGCGGGTGGTCTGCACGGCGTGGATGAGCGCGGCTTCGGTGTGGACGACGCGCATGCCGCGCCCGCCGCCGCCGCCGGCGGCCTTGATGATCACCGGGTAGCCCACGGTGCGGGCGATGCGGATGATCTCCTTCGGGTCCTCGGGCAGCGCGCCCTCGCTGCCGGGCACGCAGGGCACCCCGCTCTTGATCATGGCCTGCTTGGCCGCGACCTTGTCGCCCATGATGCGGATGGACTCCGGCGTCGGGCCGATGAAGACGAAGCCGCTCTTCTCGACGCGCTCGGCGAAGTCGGCGTTCTCGCTCAGGAAGCCGTAGCCGGGGTGGATGGCCTCGGCGTCGGTCACCTCGGCGGTGGAGATGATGGCCGGCATGTTGAGGTAGCTCAGCGTCGAGGCCGCCGGGCCTATGCACACCGCCTCGTCGGCCAGCTTGACGTACTTGGCCTCGCGGTCGGCTTCGGAGTAGACGACCACGGCCTTGATGCCCATCTCGCGGCAGGCGCGCTGGATGCGCAGGGCGATCTCGCCTCGGTTGGCGATGAGGATTTTCTTGAACACCGGTCGGCCGCCTATTCGACGATGAACAGGGGCTGCCCGAACTCGACCGCCTGGCCGTTCTCGCACAGGATGCGCAGCACCTTGCCTTCGCAGTCGGCCTCGATCTCGTTCATGATCTTCATGGCCTCGATGATGCACACCGGCTCGCCCTCCTTCACCGCGTCGCCGATCTCGACGAAGGCCTTGGCGCCGGGGCTGGCCGAGCGGTAGAAAGTGCCGACCATCGGCGACTTGATGACCTTGCCGGCCGCTTCGGGCACCGGCTCCGGCGCCGCGGTCGCCGCGGCGGCGGGGCTGGCCGGTGCCGGCGCGGCTGGCGCGGCAGGGGCCGGCGCATAGACCGGCGCCGCGGCCACGGCACCCTTGACGATGCGCACCTTGCCTTCGGCTTCGGTGATCTCGAGCTCGGAGATGTTCGAGTCGGAAACGAGGTCGATCAGGGTCTTGAGTTTTCGCAGATCCATGTGGTCGGTGTCCCAGTCTTTGGTCGCCCCCAACGGGCGCCGTGCTCGGTTCAGTCAGTTGCGGCGGGTGGCCGCAACGCCGTGCGTTCGTGATGCGTCTTGACCGTCGGCCTCGCCACGCCGCCATCCGCTTCGATCGGCGCCAATCCGGCGGCTATGAGTGCATGCCGGCCCGGCCGGGCGCAGCGTGCCGCGCGCCGGCCGTGGCTTCTCTGCAGTGGGCCGTGGATCAGGAACAGGCTCATGTAGGCTTCCGGTCAAGCGTCACCGGAGGCCGGACTTTAAGCGTTTTAGGGGCTGATCAACGCGGCTCGCCGCAAATTGCGATGAAAACCCTGAGACGCCCCCCTGGGCGCCGCGCCGGCCCTCAAAGCGCTTGCGACCAGCGCTGCAGCTCGTCGAAACTGGTCTCGCCCAGGCGCCTCTGCGCCACCTGGCCGTCGCGTCCGAGCACCGCGGTGAAGGGCAGGGCGCCGCTGCTGTTGCCGAGCTGACGGCTCAGGTCCGTGCCGTCGAAGCCGGCCATGCCGATGGCATAGCTGACCGGCGTCTTGAGCAGGAAGGCGCGCACCGCCGTCGGGTTGTCCACCGCCAAGCCGACGACGCGGCCGCCGCGCGCTGCGAACTCGCGCGCGAAGCGGTCGATCTCGGGCATCTCCTTGACGCAGGGCGGGCACCAGGTGGCCCAGAAGTTCAGCACCAGCGGCGTGCCGCGCAGCGCCGACATCGCCAGCAGCGTGCCGTCGGGCTGGGTGAAGTTGGCC
>CAIWPS010000223.1 GCA_903914615.1 uncultured beta proteobacterium
AGCCCACCTTCTCCGACGGCCACGACAGCGGCATCTTCTCCTGGGACTACCTGTACAAGCTCGGCGCCGAACAGGACCAGTTCTGGCAGCGCTACGAGCAGCGCCTGCAGGAAGCGGGCGTCGGCCGCGACAGCCCCATGACCGCAGCCGGCGCCGGCGGTGCCTGCAGCCACCACTAGCCCGAGCCACCGCCCATGTCGCAGACCCATTTCGGCTACCAGAGCGTCGACGAGGCCGAGAAGGCCCAGCGAGTGCGCGGCGTCTTCGATTCCGTGGCCGGCCGCTACGACCTCATGAACGACGTGCTGTCGATGGGCCTGCACCGCGTCTGGAAGGCCTACACGGTGGCCGTGGCCGCCGTGCAGCCCGGCATGCAGGTGCTTGACATTGCCGGCGGCACCGGCGACCTGGCGCGCGCCTTCGCCCCGCGCGTGGGCCCATCCGGCCGTGTCGTGCTGACCGACATCAACGAGTCCATGCTGCGCGTCGGCCGCGACCGCCTGATCGACGAAGGCCAGGTCGTGCCCACCGCCGCCTGCGACGCCGAGCACCTGCCCTTCGCCGACGGCGCCTTCGACCTTGCCAGCGTCGCCTTCGGCCTGCGCAACATGACCCACAAGGAAGCGGCGCTGGCCGAGATGGCGCGCGTGCTGCGCCCCGGCGGCCGCCTGCTGGTGCTGGAGTTCTCGCGCCCCGCGCCGCTGCTGCAGAAGCCCTACGACTGGTATTCCTTCACCCTGATGCCGCTGCTGGGCAAGCTCATCGCCAAGGACGGCGAGAGCTACCGCTACCTGGCCGAGAGCATCCGCATGCACCCCGACCAGGCGACGCTCAAGGCGATGATGAAGACTGCCGGATTCGGCCATGTCGACGTCCACAACCTCGCCGGCGGCATCGTCGCGCTGCACGTCGGCGTGAAGTGCTGAAACCGGCCGCCGCGGCCGCGCCATGGGCCTGGCTGCCTGCTGTCACACACACAATGTAAGGTTGCGACCCGTCCAAAGGCCGGGCCCTGGTGCGTGAACTTGTGCCCGCCCGGCACCCCGGCCAGGGGGCCCGGGCGACAGGGGTCTGCCCAGGGGCTGAAGGTACACTCGAACGCTTGTTTTGAGCCTGTCACAGACAGGTTCGCAAGTTCAAGGCGCGCAAGTTCAAGGCACGCAACTTCAAGACGCGAAAGATCAAGGACCGACCCATGAACCTGACGATGCCCTTCGCTTTGCGCGCCCTGCGCCGGCCCCAGCCCACGATGCTGCTGGTGGCGGTGGCCGCCGCGGCCGTGCTGCTGGCCGGCTGCGGCGACAAGAAGGACAAGGCCGCGAGCCAGACCGCCGTCAAGGTCAACAAGGACGAGATCACCGTCCACCAGATCAACTTCATGCTGCAGCAGCAGCGCGGCCTGCGCCCGGAGCAGGCCGACGCCGCGTCGCGCCAGATCCTGGAACGGCTCATCGACCAGCAGCTGGCGCTGCAGAAGGCCGACGACCAGAAGCTCGACCGCGACCCGCGCGTGGTGCAGCAGCTGGAAGCGGCGCGGCGCGAGATCCTGGCCCGCGCCTACATCGAGAAGCTCGGAGAAAGCGCGCCCAAGCCCACGCCCGAAGAGATCAAGAAATACTTCGACGACAAGCCCGCGCTCTTCAGCGACCGCCGCATCTACAGCATCCAGGAAATCCAGATCGAGGCCCGACCCGACCAGGTGCCCGACCTGCGCGAGAAGCTCGGCGCGGCCAAGAACGTCAACGAATTCGTCGAGTACCTGAAGTCCAAGGACTACAAGTTCGCCGGCAACCAGGCCGTGCGCGCTGCCGAACAGCTGCCGCTGAACAGCCTGGACGCCTTCTCGAAGATGAAGGACGGCCAGGCCATGGTGGTGCCGGCGCAGAACGGCATCCAGGTGGTGCTGCTGGCCGGCTCGCGCAGCCAGCCGGTGACGCTGGAGCAGGCCAAGCCCGCGATAGAACAGTTCTTGCTCAATGAACGCAAGCGCAAGCTGGCGGAGGACGAGATGAAGGCACTGCGGGCCGCGGCCAAGATCGAATACGTCGGCAAGTTTGCCGAAGCTGCCGCGTCGGCACCCGCCGCCGCGCCGGCGACGCCTGCGGACCCGGCAGCGCCGGCTGCCAGTGGTTCGCTCAGCACCAACGACATCAGCAAAGGCATGGGGCTCAAATAATGGCAACGGTCGTTTCCTTCCTGGCCGCGGTGCTGGCCGCCTTGCTGCTGTTCGGCGCCGGCAACCCCGCCCAGGCCCAGGCCAGTGCGGCCACGGCCCCTGCTGCAGCGCCTAACGAATACCGGCTCGGTGCGGGCGACGTCATCCGCGTCACTGTGTTCCAGAACCCCGACCTGACGCTGGAAGGCCGCCTCACCGAGGCCGGCATCGTGTCGTACCCGCTGCTGGGCAACGTGCGCCTGGGCGGCCTGAGCGTGACGGCGGC
Organism: uncultured beta proteobacterium; assembly: GCA_903914615.1. Classification (GTDB taxonomy): domain Bacteria; phylum Pseudomonadota; class Gammaproteobacteria; order Burkholderiales; family Burkholderiaceae_C; genus Rubrivivax. The sequence continues at coordinate 2,442 of CAIWPS010000223.1, forward strand.
CGAAAAGCTCATTGCCGACGGCCTGAAGAACGGCAATTTCGTCAAGCAGCCGCAGGTCACGCTGGTGGTGCTGCAGGTGCGCGGCAACCAGGCCAGCGCACTGGGCCAGGTCAACCGCCCCGGCCGCTACCCCATCGAAGTG
>CAIWPS010000224.1 GCA_903914615.1 uncultured beta proteobacterium
CTGCATCGGCGAGGCCGGCCGGCTGATCGAGTACGGCGACGCCGACGTGATGATCGCCGGCGGCGCCGAGAGCACCGTCTCGCCGTTGGGGGTGGGCGGCTTCGCGGCGGCGCGCGCGCTGTCGGTGCGCAACGACGACCCGGCCACCGCGTCGCGGCCATGGGACCGTGACCGCGACGGCTTCGTCCTCGGCGAAGGCGCCGGGGTGCTGGTGCTCGAGGAATACGAGCACGCCAAGCGCCGCGGCGCGAAGATCTACGCCGAGCTCGCGGGCTTCGGCATGGGTGCCGACGCCTTCCACATGACCGCGCCCAACGTCGACGGCCCCAAGCGCAGCATGAAGGCGGCGCTGCGCAACGCCGGTGTGAATGCGTCCGAGGTGCAGTACCTCAATGCGCATGGCACCAGCACGCCGCTGGGCGACGTCAACGAGACCAACGCCATCAAGCTGGCCTTCGGCGACCACGCGAAGAAGCTGGTCGTCAACTCGACGAAGTCGATGACCGGCCACCTCCTGGGCGGCGCCGGCGGCATCGAGTCGCTGTTCACCGTGCTGGCGCTGCACCACCAGGTCTCGCCGCCCACCATCAACATCTTCAACCAGGATCCGGAGTGCGACCTGGACTACTGCGCCAACGAGGCGCGGCCGATGAAGATCGAGGTCGCGGTGAAGAACAACTTCGGCTTCGGCGGCACCAACGGCACGCTGGTGTTCCGGCGCGCCTGACCCGCCATGCGCGCGGCGCCGGCCGTGAGCGTGCGCTGCACCGGCGGGCAGTCCTGGCGCGCCATGCAGGCCTCGCCGCCCGCGCTGGCCAGCGGCGCGGTTGGCACCTGGGCCTTGCTGCAGCTCCAGGCCTCGGCCTGGCCTGCCGCCGTCCCGCTGCTGTTGGTGGCCGTCCTGGCCTGGCGCCGGGCGGCCCCGCGCCAGACGCTGCTCGCCTGGGTCGGCCAACGATGGCCAGCCGACGGCGTGGTCGGTGAGCATGCTGTGACGATCGACGTCGACGCCGGCCTGCTGCTGCGCCTGCGGCCCGCGCCGCCTGCCGCGCCGCGCTGGATCGCCGTCACGGCGGCCGAGGCCGGGCTGGCCTGGCACGGCCTGCGCTGCGCCGCCTTTTGGCAGCCGCGAGCCGGGCAGGCTGCCGAAGCCGCCGGGCAGGCGGCGGAATGAGCGACGCCGATGCCGACGCCTTGCTGGTCGAGCGCGTCAAGCGCGGCGACGTGCGGGCCTTCGAGATGCTGGTCGTCAAGTACCAGCGCCGCGTCGAACGGCTGATCGGCCGCATGGTGCGCGACAGCGACCTGGTGCAGGACATCGCGCAGGAAAGCTTCATCCGCGCCTACCGCGCGCTGCCGCAGTTCCGCGGCGAGAGCGCCTTCTACACTTGGCTGTACCGCATCGCCGTCAACACCGCCAAGAAGGCGCTGATGGACATGAAGCGCGACCCGCTGGTCTTCGAGTCGGCCCGCAGCGGCGGCAGCGACGAAGGCGAGGAAACTTCACGCGTGGAGAATGAACTAAGCGACGGCGAAACACCCGAAGCATTGCTCGCCAGCAAAGAAGTCGCCGCCGCCGTCAACGCGGCCATCGCGGCCTTGTCGGAAGACCTGCGGCAGGCCATCACGCTGCGCGAGATCGAGGGCCTGAGCTACGAAGAGATCGCCGAAGTCATGAACTGCCCCATCGGTACCGTGCGCTCCCGCATCTTCCGCGCCCGCGAGGCCATTGCGACCCGCCTGCGGCCTTTGCTGGACACGCGCGAAGGCGAGCGCTGGTAGGCGCGCGCCGCCAGATCCCGGTCATAGATCCGACACCCTCCCCCGCCCCCCGGCCCAGCCCACCATGACACCCGACCCGCACAGCCTCGCCCCGGAAGCCCACGCTGAAGACCCGCGACACTGGCTCTCGGCCCTCGCCGACGGCGACGCGCAAGCCCTGGACCGGGCCTGCGCGCAGTGGCGCGACGACGGCGATGCGCGTCAGACCTGGCACACCTACCACCTGATCGGCGACGTCATGCGGTCCGACGAACTCGCCGCCGAGCCCGCGCGCGACGCGGCCTTCCTGGCCGCCCTGCGCGCGCGCCTGGCGGCCGAACCGGTGGTGCTGGCGCCGGCACCTGCGGCTGCCTTGCCGTCGTCGCGGCGCCCTGTGTGGCTGCTGCCGGCGGCCGTGGCGGCCGGCTTCGCGCTCGTGGCCGGGGTCATGGTGGTGGCGCACGTGGGCCAGCCCGGGCAGGGCGCCGGGGCGGCCACCCTCGCCGCGGCGTCCAGCCCGTCCACGGCGCAGGGGCAGGCGGTGCCCATCGTCGTCGACAACATCATCCGCGACGCTCGGCTGGACGAGTACATGCGCGTCCATCAGGCCACCGGCGGCTACGTGCCGATCCCCGCGCCCGGCGGCACCTTGCACCGGGTGGACGTCGAGATCACGCCGAGTCCC
>CAIWPS010000225.1 GCA_903914615.1 uncultured beta proteobacterium
CATCATCAACCGCATGTTCGAGACCGGCTTCATCACCGAGGCCCAGCACGACGAGGCCCTGGCGCAGCCGCTGCACTACCGCACCCAGAACGACAACCCGGCGCATGCCGAGTTCGTGGCCGAGCAGGCGCGCCAGCTCGTGTTCTCGCAGTATGGCGACGACGCCTACACGCGGGGCCTGAACGTCTACCTCACCATCGACGCCGGCGACCAGCAGGTGGCCTACCGCGCGCTGCGCCGCGGCCTCATGGACTTCGAGCTGCGGCAGGTCTACCGCGGCCCCGAGTCCTATGTCGACCTGCCAGCCGACGCGGCGCTGATCGACGCCCGCGTGGCCGAGGCGCTGGCCGACCATGCCGACAACGACGAGCTGCGCGCCGCCGTGGTGCTGGAGGCAGCCCCGCGCAAGGTGACGGCGATGCTGCAGACGGGCGACACCATCACCGTCAGCGGCGAGGGGCTGCGGCCGGTGGCTTCAGGCCTGGCGGACAAGGCCGGGCCGAAGACGCAGATCCGCCGCGGCGCCGTCGTGCGCGCGATGCGCAATGCGAAGGGCGACTGGCTGCTGACCCAGCTGCCCGAGGTCGAGGGCGCGCTGGTGGCGATGGACCCGCGCAGCGGTGCGTTGCGCGCGCTGGTGGGGGGCTTCGATTTCGGCAAGAACAAGTTCAACCATGTCACGCAGGCCTGGCGCCAGCCGGGCTCCAGCTTCAAGCCCTTCATCTATTCGGCGGCGCTGGAGAAGGGCTTCACGCCGGCGACCATCGTCAACGATGCGCCGCTCTTCTTCGACGCCGGCACCACCGGCAGCCAGCCCTGGGAGCCGAAGAACTACGACGGCAAGTTCGAAGGCCCGATGCCGCTGCAGACGGCGCTGGCCAAGTCCAAGAACATGGTCTCGATCCGCGTGCTGCGCGCCACCGGCGTGGACTTCACGCAGCAATGGATCCAGAACTTCGGCTTCGAGGCCGACAAGCACCCGGCCTACCTGACGATGGCGCTGGGCGCCGGCTCGGTGACGCCGCTGCAGATGGTCAGTGCCTACAGCATCTTCGCCAATGGTGGCTACCGCGTGCAGCCCATCCTGATCCAGCGCGTCACCGATCAGAAGGGCAAGCTGTTGCTGGAGACCAAGCTGCCGGTGCTGGACGAGACGCTGCGCACACTGCCGGCGCGCAATGCCTTCGTCATGGACACGCTGCTGCAGGAGGTGGCGCGCTCAGGTACTGCGGCGCGCGCCCAGGCCACCCTGAAGCGCGCCGACATCTACGGCAAGACCGGCACCACCAACGACTCGATGGACGCCTGGTTCGCCGGCTTCCAGCCGACGCTGGCGGCGGTGGTCTGGATCGGCTACGACACGCCGAAGAAGCTGGGCGACCGCGAGACCGGCGGCGGCCTGGCGCTGCCGGTGTGGATCGAGCTCATGCAGTACGCCCTGCGCGGCGTGCCGGTGCAGGAGATTGCGCCGCCCGAGGGCGTCATCCAGTCCGGTCCGTACTGGATGTTCGACGAGTTCGCCAACGGACAGGGCATCGCCAGCATGGGCCTGGAAGACAAGATTCCGCAGCCGGCCTCGACCGAGGAACGCAGCAGCATCCTCGACCTGTTCAGGCGCTGATCAGCATTCGACGTTGTCGATCAGCCGCGTCGTGCCCAGGCGGGCTGCGCCCAGCGCCACCAGCGGCTCGCCGCCAAGGCGCTCGGCCTCGCTGGGCGGCTGGAGGTCGCGCCGGCGGCGCAGCGTCAGGTAGTCGGGCCCCCATCCGCGCCCGGCCAGTCCCTGCAGCAGTTCGCGTTCGAGCGGCGCCACTCCGGCGGGCTCGCGCGCGCAGCCGGCCAGGCGGCGCAGCGCGGCCGGCAGCGCCAGGGCATCGCGGCGCTCGTCGGCGCTCAGGTAGTCGTTGCGCGACGACATCGCCAGGCCGTCGGCTTCGCGCACCGTCGGCATGCCGATCACTTCGACGGGCAGGGCGAACTGGCGCGCCATCGCGTGCACCACCTGCAGCTGCTGGTAGTCCTTGCGGCCGAACACCGCGACCGCCGGCTGCACGCACTCGAAGAGCTTGAGCACCACGGTGCACACGCCGGTGAAGAAGCCGGGCCTGAATTCACCTTCGAGGATGTCGGCCAGCGCCGGCGGCGGCGCCACCTTGAAGACCTGCGGCTCGGGGTAGAGCTCGGCCTCGTCGGGCGCGAACACGAGGTCGCAGCCGGTGCCGCGCAGCAGCTCGACATCGCGTGCGAGCGTGCGCGGGTAGCGGTCGAAGTCCTCGTGCGGCAGGAACTGCAGGCGGTTGACGAAGATGCTGGTGACCACCGGGCGGCCGTGGCGCCGGGCCTCGCGCACCAGCGCGAGGTGGCCTTCGTGCAGCTTGCCCATGGTGGGCACGAAGGCCGGCCGTAGCGGCCCGGCGAGGGCGCTGCGCAGTTCGGCGATGGTGTGGATCAGGCGCAGTTCAGTAGCCATGAAGCTCGGGGTCGGGAAAGCTGCCGTCCTTCACCGCGGCCACGTAGGCCGTCACCGCGCCGGCCACGGACAGGCCGGGCGCCGCGGCCTCGCTGCCCGCCGGGCGGGTGAAGTCGCGCACGAAGCGCGGCCGCTTGCCAGGCGTCAGGCCCAGCATGTCGTGCAGCACCAGCACCTGGCCGGCGGTGCCGGCGCCGGCGCCGATACCGATGGTCAGCAGCCCCGGGTTTGCCGCGCCGACGGCCAGCGCCAGCGCCGAGGGCACGAGCTCGAGCACCAGCAGCGCCGCACCCGCATCGGCCAGCGCCGCGGCGTCGGCGCGCAGCACGGCCGCGGCGGCGTCGTCGCGACCCTGCACGCGGTAGCCGCCGAGGGCGTGCACGCGCTGCGGCGTCAGGCCCAGGTGGCCGCAGACCGGGATGCCGCGGTCGACCAGGAAGCGCACCGTCTCCACCGTGCTGCCGCCGCCCTCCAGCTTGACCATCTGGGCGCCCGAGCGCATCAGTTCGGCGGCCGCGGCGAAGGCCTGCTGCGGGCTCGCCTCGTAGCTGCCGAAAGGCATGTCGGCGACCAGGAAGGCGCTGCGCCGGCCCATCGCCACGCAGCGCGTGTGGTACGACATGTGCGCCAGCGTCACCGGCAGGGTGCTGGATTCGCCCTGGATGACGTTGCCCAGCGAATCGCCGACCAGCAGCACGTCGACCCCTGCCTCGTCGAGCAGGCGAGCGAAGGTCGCGTCGTAGCAGGTCAGCATGGCGATCTTCTCGCCGCGGGCATGGCTTTCGCGTAGCCGCGGCAGCGTCACTGCCGGGCGGGTCGCGCCTGCGGCCGCGCCCGCGATCGGGTGCACGCTCATCGCGCCTGCCCCGGCCTAGAACTGCAGCGCCATGCCGGCCTGCGCGCTGGCATGGCGCGACAGCGCGGCGATGAACTCGCTGCCGTCGCGGGTGTCGCGCCAGAGCCCGCCCTGCCAGCGGTAGTGGAAGCCGCCGCCACGCGCCGCCAGCCAGACCTCGTGCAGCGGCGGTTGCGTGTTGACGATGATCTTGCTGCCGTCGGGGAAGGCCAGTTCCAGCAGGCCGCCGGTGCGCTGGGTGTCGATGTCGATGACGTCGTCCTGCAGCCAGCGGTCGGTGGCGGCTTCGATGCGCGCCAGCAGTGCAGCGCTTTCCTGCCGGTATTGCGCATCGCTGATGGCGTCGGCCGAGGCCGGGGCTGCAGGGGCGGTGCTCATAGAATCCTTCGCATGTCTGCTGTCGCAAATTCCAGTGTAGTCCCGCGCCTGATCCTCGTCGTTGCCGCGGGGCTGTGCGGCACGCAGCTCGCGGCCTGCGGACAGAAGGGTCCCCTGACGATGCCGCCCGCCCAGGGCGCAGCCTCGGCGCCGGCGCGATGACGCCGTCGGCCCTGCCAGCGCTGCCTGGAGCGCCCTGGCTAGCGCGTGTCGATGGCGAATTGCGCCTGGAGGGCCATGCGCTGGCCGCCCTCGGCCGCCGCTTCGGCACGCCGCTCTTCGTCTACTCGCGGCAGGCGATGCGGGCCGCCTTCGACGCCTACGAGCAGGCCCTGCGCGGGCGGCCGCACCTCGTGTGCTATGCCATGAAGGCCAACTCCAACCTGGCCGTGCTGCAGACCTTTGCCCGCGCCGGCGCCGGCTTCGACATCGTCTCGGGCGGCGAACTGGCGCGCGTGCTGGCGGCCGGCGGCGACGCCGGCCGCGTCGTCTTCTCCGGCGTCGGCAAGTCGCGTGACGAGATGGCGCAGGCGCTGCAGGCCGGCGTGCGCTGCTTCAACGTCGAGAGCGAGGCCGAACTCGACACCCTCAACGCCGTCGCGCTGGGCTGCGGCCGCGTCGCGCCGGTGAGCCTGCGCGTCAACCCCGACGTCGATGCCGGCACCCACCCCTACATCTCCACCGGGCTGAAGGGCAACAAGTTCGGCATCGCCCATGGCCAGGCGCTGGCGGCCTACCGGCATGCCGCTTCGCTGCCCGGGCTGCGCGTGGTCGGCATCGACTGTCACATCGGCTCGCAGATCACGCAACTCGCGCCCTATCTGGACGCGCTGGACCGCCTGCTCGACCTCGTCGAGGCGGTGGAGGCCGCGGGCATCGCCATCGGCCATGTCGACGTCGGCGGCGGCCTGGGCATCACCTACACCGACGAACAGCCTCCGGCAGCAGGCGAGCTCGTGGCCCGGGTGCTGCAGCGTCTTGACGCGCGCGGCCACGGCGGCCGCGAACTGCTGTTCGAACCGGGTCGTTCGCTGGTCGGCAACGCGGGCGTGCTGCTGACCGAAGTGCGGGTTCTCAAGCCCGGCGAGACGAAGAACTTCTGCATCGTCGACGCGGCGATGAACGACCTCGTGCGCCCGGCCATGTACGAGGCCTGGATGGCGATCGAGCCTTGCCAGCTGCGGGCCGGCGAGTCGTCGGTCTGGGATGTCGTCGGCCCGGTCTGCGAATCGGGGGACTGGCTGGGCCGCGACCGCTCGCTCGCGGTGCAACCCGGCGACCTGCTGGCGGTGCTTTCCGCCGGCGCCTACGGCATGGCGATGGCCAGCAACTACAACACGCGGCCGCGCGCGGCCGAAGTGATGGTCGATGGCGACCGCGTGCACCTTGTGCGCGAGCGCGAGGGCTACAGCGAACTTTTCGCTCGCGAGCGGCTGCTCGAAAGCTAAGCGGTCGGCATCGGCCTGCGCAGCGGCGCCGCGCGGGCGCCTTTCGCGCAGGGTACGAACTCTCAGGCCATGAAAAAGGCCACCCGAGGGTGGCCTTTTGTACCGGATCTGGCTACCCCAAGCGGGGCCGCCCGATCGGCAATCAGAACGCGTGACGGATACCGAATTCGATACCGGTCGAGGTCTCTCCGCCCTTGATGCCGGCAGGACCCGCGCCCGTGGAAGTGAACACGGAACCGTCCGCCGGCGTGCCCTTGTTGGCATCACGCCCGTACTGAGCGTACAGCGCAGTGCGCTTGGACAAGTCGTACTGGTAACCCAAGCCGAGCTGCGTCGTGGCCAGGGTGTTCGACGAACCATTCAGCGCCGTGCCCGAGAACTTCGCGATCGACAGCTTGATCTGGCTGGCGCCGAACGGGACCACGATGTTGCCTTCGATCATCTTCTGGTCGGCAGTCGAGTAGTCAGCCTTCTCGTACATGCCGGCAATGGTCAGGAAGCCGAGGTTGAACGAAGCGCCGAAGCTGACTTGCTTCAGGTCATCGAGAAAGCCGACGGACTTGAAGGTCTTGCCGTACGCACCCGACACATTGACCGGGCCGGCGGCATAGCCGAGGCGCGCACCCTCGTACTTGTTGCCCACGGCACCTTCGCCGGCGGCAACAGAGACCTGGCCATACAGCCCGCCGAGCGTCGGCAGGAAATAGCTGATCATGTTGTTCGCGCGCACCGCGGTGGTGGCGCCCGAGCCGAGGGCGGAGCGGGCATTGGCGATGGTCGCCACGCCGACGTAGCCCCAGGGTTCGTAGGCCAGCACGTTCAGGAAGGTCG
>CAIWPS010000226.1 GCA_903914615.1 uncultured beta proteobacterium
GCCGCGCGCGCTCTCGGCCTGGGCCACGCCCGCGCCGAGGCCGCCATCACCGTCGCCGGCCACCACCTGCTGTTGCGCCCGGTGCCCGGCCACCCCGGCGTCGCGGTCCACCTCGTGCTGTCGTCCAGCACCGGCAACCTGACGCTGGCGCGCATGCAGCTGGAACGCCTGGAAGCACCGGCCTGAACAGGCGCAGGGCCCGCGGCGGTCGGGCGGCCTTAGCATTGCGGCCTTCGCCAAGCGGGCCGCCCATGACATCCACTTTCAAGATGCGCACTTCCACCTTCGCTCTCGCCACCCTGGCCGCCTGCCTGGCGCTGCCGCTGCAGGCCAAGACCCTGGTCTATTGCTCGGAAGGCTCGCCGGAGAACTTCACCCCGGCCATCAACACCACCGGCACCAGCTTCGACGCCGCGCGCCCGGTCTACGACAAGCTGACCGAATTCACGCGCGGCAGCACGCAGGTCGAGCCCGGGCTGGCGCAGAGCTGGACGGTGTCGCCCGACGCCAAGGTCTTCACCTTCAAGCTGCGCCCCGGGGTGAAGTTCCACAGCGGCGTCGGCGGCTTCAAGCCCACGCGCGACTTCAACGCCGACGACGTGCTCTTCTCCTTCGAGCGGCAATGGAAGGACGACCACCCCTACGCCAAGGTCTCGGGCGGCAAGTACGACTACTTCGCCGACATGGGCCTGAAGGACGACGTGCTGAGCATCGAAAAGCTCGACCCGCTGACCGTGCGCATCACGCTGAAGAAGCCCAACGTCACCATGCTGGCCAACCTGGCGATGGACTTCGCCAGCATCCACTCGGCCGAGTACGCCGACTTCCTCGCCAAGGCCGGCAAGAAGGAACAGCTCGACCAGGTGCCGGTGGGCACGGGGCCCTTCAGCTTTGTGGTCTACCAGAAGGACGCCGTCATCCGCTACAAGGCCAACCCCGCCTACTGGGGAGAGAAGGCGCTGGTCGACGACCTGGTGTTCGCGATCACGCCCGACGCCACCGCCCGCTACAGCAAGCTCAAGGCCGGCGAATGCCATTTCTCGGTCGCGCCGCGGCCCGCCGACCTGCCCGAGATGGAAAAGGATGCGGCGCTGAAGGTCATCCACCAGCCCGGCCTGAACGTCGCCTACTGGGCCTTCAACACGCAGAAGCCGCCGCTGGACAAGAAGGAAGTGCGCCAGGCCCTGAGCATGGCCATCGACAAGGCGGCCATCATCAAGGACGTCTACCTGGGCGCCGGCCAGGCGGCGAAGAACCTGATCCCGCCGACGATGTGGTCTTACAACGAGGGCGTGAAGGACTGGCCGCACGACCCCGCCAAGGCCAAGGAACTGCTGGCCAAGGCCGGCGTGAAGACGCCGCTGGAGATCGACCTCTGGTACATGCCCGTGCAGCGCCCCTACAACCCCAACGCCAAGCGCATCGCCGAGATGATGCAGGCCGACCTGGCCAAGATCGGCGTCAACGCCAAGCTGGTGAGCTATGAATGGGGCGAATACAGGAAACGCATGCAGCAGGGCGAGCACATGACCGGCATGCTGGGCTGGACCGGCGACAACGGTGACCCCGACAACTTCTTCTTCCTGCACGGTTGCGAGGCCGCGCGCCCCGGCGGCCAGAACCTGTCGAAGTGGTGCAACAAGGAATTCGATACCCGCCTGAACAAGGCGCGCGCGCTGGCGGACAACAAGGAACGCACGAAGCTGTACCAGGAGATGCAGGCGATCGAAAGGGAAGAGGCTCCCGACTTCAAGATCGCGCACTCGGTGGTCTATGAAGTGATGCGCAAGGAGGTCAGCGGCTACAAGCAGAGCCCCTTCGGCTCGCACCAGTTCAATGGTGTGGAACTGAAGTAGCCCGCGCCGGGCGCGCTTCTTGCGCGTCTGGGCTAGCTCATGTTCGCCTTCCTGCTGCGCCGCCTGGCGCTGACTGTGCCGACGTTCATCGCCCTGATGTTCGTCACCTTCGTCGCCATCCGGCTCGTGCCCGGCGACCCGGTGGAGGTGCGCGTCGGCGAACGCGGCATCAGCGCCGAGAGGCTGGCCATGTTCCGCCACGACCTCGGTCTGGACCAGCCGGTGTGGAAGCAGTTCGCCGACTACGCCTGGCAGCTGCTGCACGGCGACTTCGGCACCTCGCTGGCCACCAACCAGAAGGTGGCGACGGAGTTCCTGGCGCTCTTCCCCGCGACGCTGGAACTGGCCGCCGCGGCGATGCTGTTCGCGGTGCTGCTGGGCGTGCCGGCGGGCGTCATCGCGGCGGCGCGACGAGGCAGCCTGTACGACCAGACGCTGATGGGCCTGTCCGTCACCGGCTACTCGATGCCGATCTTCTGGTGGGGCCTGCTCGCGATCATGTTCGTCGCCGAGCGCTGGGGGCTGACGCCGGTGTCCGGGCGCATCGACCTCATCAAGTACTACTTCGAGCCCGTCACCGGCTTCATGGTCATCGACGCCTGGCTCTCGGGCCAGGCCGGCGCGGTGAAGGACGCCCTGCACCATCTCGTGCTGCCGGCCATCGTGCTCGGCACGGTGCCGCTGGCCGTCGTGGCGCGCATGACGCGCTCGGCCATGCTCGAGGTGCTGAGCGAGGACTACGTGCGCACCGCGCGCGCCAAGGGCCTGCCGGCCTGGCGCGTCGTGGGCCTGCATGCGCTGCGCAATGCGCTGATTCCGGTCGTCACCACCATCGGCCTGCAGGTGGGCGCGCTGATGGCCGGGGCGGTGCTCACCGAGACCATCTTCTCCTGGCCCGGCGTCGGCAAGTGGCTGATCGAGTCGATCAGCCGGCGCGACTACCCGGCGCTGCAGGGCGGCGTGATGCTGATCTCGTCGGTGGTCATCTTCGTGAACCTGCTGGTCGATCTTTCCTACGGCCTCATCAACCCGCGCATCCGCCATGGCTGAGGCCACCGCCGCCGCAACGCCCGCCGCACTGCCGCGCGACCTCTCGCCGCTGGCCGCCTTCTGGGCCGCCTTCCGCGAGAACCGCGGCGCCGTCGCCGGCCTGGTCGTCGTGCTGCTGATCGTCTTCGCCGCCGTCTTCGCCGACTTCATCGCGCCCTACTCGCCCACCGAGCAGTTCCGCGATGCCGTGCGCGCCGCACCGATGTGGGCCGATGGCGGCAGCGCGCGCTTCGTGCTGGGCACCGACAGCCTGGGCCGCGACATGCTGACGCGGCTGATCCACGGCGCGCGCATCTCGCTGTTCATCGGTCTGGCGGTGATGGGCGTGTCCTTCGTCGTCGGCGTGCTGCTGGGCCTGGCCTGCGTGGCCTTCAAGGGTACCCTCGGCAGCGCCATCGACGTCGCCATCACGCGGGTGATGGACCTCGTGATGGCGGTGCCCGGGCTGGTGCTGGCGATCCTGGTCGTCGCGGTGCTGGGCCCCAGCCTGGCCAACACCATCGTCGCCGTCACCATCGTCTCGCTGCCGCGCTACGTGCGGCTGGTGCGGGCTTCGGCGCTGGCCGAACTGGGCAAGGACTATGTGACCGCGGCGCGCGTTGCCGGTGTCGGGCGGCTGCGGCTGATGTTCGTCACCGTGCTGCCGAACTGCCTCTCGCCGCTGATCGTGCAGGCCGCCCTGGGCGTGTCCGACGCCATCCTCGAAGCCGCGGCGCTGGGCTTCCTGGGCCTGGGCGCGCAGCCGCCGACAGCAGAGTGGGGCACGATGCTGGCCGA
>CAIWPS010000227.1 GCA_903914615.1 uncultured beta proteobacterium
CGACGCCCACGCCCACGCAGCCCACCCACGACAGCCCTGGCCAGCGCATGCGCAGTTCGGCCAGCAGGGCCTGCGCATGCGGTGCGTAAGGGTCGGTGAAATAGACGTGGCCCAGCGTCAGCGGGCCGGCGGCACTGGCGTCATGACGGGCGCGGCCGGCCTCGACCTGCGCCCCCGCCAGGGCCAGCGCAGCGCGCCAGTCGGGGTGCGTGGCATGGCCGACGAGAACGCCGGGCATCGGCGTGGGGTGCCGGCTCAGCCGCGGCGCGGTCGCGGCGCGGGCTTGCCCGCGGCCATCGCCTTTGCCTTCTTCGCCGCCCGCGGTGCGGCCTTGGCCGCCGCCGCCGGGTGCTCGGCAGCGGCCGCGGCGCTGTCCTTGACCGCCTGCGCGGCGAGCTGGGTGAACTGCTGCGTCAAGGCCGTCCACCACTGCATGGGGTCGACCGCGGGCGCCGCGCTCGCTGCGGCCACGGGTTCAGGTGCGGGTACCGGTGCCGGTGCGGGCGCGGGCTCCGGTTCGGGCGCCGGCCTGGCGACCACGGCCTCGGGCAGCCTGATCTTCAGCGCGTCGCGCAGGTCGGCCATCGGCAGGTTCATGGTCTGCAGCGTGCTCAGCGTCATGCGCTGCACTTCCAGCGCCTGGATCGTCGTCGCCAGCAGGCGGGCATTCTGTTCCAGCCAGAACTGCACCGTCTTGAGCTCCTGGATGCGCTTGTCGAGTTCGGCCGGGTCGAGCGTCGGCGCGATCCACTGGCTCATGCCGGGCACGCCCGGAATCGCCGCGCCGGCGTTCTTCATCAGGCTCTGCAGGAACTCGAAGCCGGGCACCATCTTCGCCAGATCGCCTGCACCTGCCATGTTCTGTTCTCCTCTCGGGGCCCACCCCTCGTCGGATTGTGCGCCGGTCAAGGCGCCCAGCGGATGCGCTCGACCTGGAAGCCGCGCTGCGCCAGCAGCCGCGGCAGCGACTGCGGGCCCGTCATGTGCAGCGCGCCGACGGCGGCGAAGACCCGCTTGCCCAGGCGGTGGCGCGCGGCGATGCCGTCGGCCAGCGCCGGGTTGCGCTCGTCGTTCAGGCGCCGCATGAAGGCGCGGTCGTCGTCGCTGCTGGCGCATTCGCACCAGCGGTCGTAGTCCTCCAGCGCCGCCAGGTCGCCGCGCTCCCAGGCCTGTGCCATGCGGGCCAGCACGCGGCGGCCGCTCTGGTCTTCCAGCTGCGCCAGGCTCTGGTCCAGCTGCGCCAGCGCCTCGGCGGGGTCGTCGGGGACGAGCGCAGCCTTCTGCTGCGCCGCCGTCTCCAGCGACACGACGCGGCGCCCGCGCAGGTGCGCCAGCAGCAGCTGCTCCATCGCGAAGGAAGGGTCCATGCCCAGCCAGCGCGCCTCCAGCACCGTCAGCGTGGCGGCCTGCAGCACCGGGTGCAGCGTGGCCATGGACTCGCTGGCCACGCAGGCGCGCTCGTAGGCCTGCTGCAGCCGCGCCTGCAGCGGCGGCGCGAGCTCGGGCGGCGGCACGGTCTCGGCCAGCGCCGCGCGCAGCGCCGGGTCGTTGGGGTCGATTTCCAGCGCCAGCTCGTCGCTGGCCTGCAGCGCGGCCGTCAGCTTCGGGCCGAAGCGCTGCCAGTCGGGCTTGCCGACGTGCAGGGTGCCGAAGAGCCAGCTGCTGTGGCCACCCTGGGTGATGCGCCAGAGCAGGCCGCGGTCACGCGCCGGCGCCGCCGACTGCAGGCCGGGCAGCGGCGGCGGGCAGGCGCTGGCGGCCAGCGCCTGGCCCGCGCCCAGCAAGGACAAGCCGGCCAGCAGCCAGCGCAGGGTGAAGCCGAAGGCGAAGACGAGGCGGCGGCAGGGCATGCCCCGACGATGCCACCAAATCGGCGCCGCCGCGAACCCGCGCTGCCCGACGCTGCGCTATGGCGCGTCGATGCGCGTCAGGTTGTCTTCGCTGTTGCGGTCGATGCGCTTGTTGTAGGGGTCGACACCGGCGAACTTCGGCTCGCCGGCCACCACCAGCGTCACCGTCTGCCGGCCGGTGTGCAGCGTCTGCCGCGACATCGCCAGCACCGACGCCGCGCTGTAGCCGGCGCGGCCGGGTTCGACACTGAAGACGCCGACGTCGAAGGGCTCGGACAGCGGCGCCTCGGTCTCCTTGCCATGGCCGTCGGCGTAGAACTTCTTCGCCTCGACCTCGAAGCTGACCTCGTACCGGCCGTCGGCGCGCTTCACCGCCCTGGCCTTCGTGGCCTTGACGTCGAGCAGCGTGATGCGCTCGAAGAGGTCGCCGATGAGCTGCTCGTGCGCCGGGCCGGCTTCCTCGCGCAGCAGGGCCAGGAAGTCGCGCGTGTTGGGGTAGGGCGCGGCCTTGAAGGCATGATCCTTGAGCAGCCGCGCCAGGGCGCGGTTGACGACGTCCTCGCCCACCACCTCCTTGAGCCAGTACATCGCCACCGCGCCCTTGCGGTAGTGGATGTAGGGCTGGTTCTCGACCCGCGCCAGCGGCAGTTCCTCCACCACCTCGCTGCCGCGGGCGCGCAGGTAGCGGTCAAGCTCGTACTTCAGGAAGCGGCGCATCTCTTCCTTGCCGTACATCTGCTCCATCACCAGGAGCGCGGAGTACTGCGCCAGCGTCTCCACCAGCATCGTCGCCCCCTGCTGTTCGCTGGGCACGAGCTGGTGGCCCCACCACTGGTGCGCGATCTCGTGCGCGGTGACGAAGGTGACGACGTCGATCTTCTCGGGCTCGCCCTGGCGCGTGAGAAAGCCGATGTCCTCGGAGTACGGAATCGTGTTGGCGAAGCTCTGCGCGAAGGCGGCGTAGCTGGGGAATTCGAGGATGCGCGCCTGGCGGAACTGGTAGGGCGAGAACTGGGCCTGGAAGAGCGTGAGCGCCGCCTTCATGGCCTTGAGCATGCGCTCGACGTTGTATTCATGGCCGGGCTGGTAATAGACCGCCAGGTCGATGGCGCCGAGCCTGTCGCGCTGCACCGCATAGCGCGCCGACTGGATCGAGAAGAAGTGGTCGATGGGCGCATCGGGCTTGAAGTGCGCGGTGCGCCGGCCGCCCGTGGTGGTGTCCGACAGCAGGTAGCCGGGTGCGATCGGCGTCTGGTCGGCGTCGGTGGTGACGGTGATGTCGGCGTCGACGAAGCCGCTGTCGCGCCTGAAGACGCTGTGCGCGCGGCCGCTCTCGTCCTCCAGCGTCGGCGGGCGCAGGTCGCTCGGCAGGCCGTACTTGCGGCGCTTGGCGCGGTCGGTGAGGAAGCCGTTGCGCGACACGCCCAGGGTGGGCGTGATCTCGCCGTTGTCGATGAAGCTGCCGTTGGCCACCAGCCGTGTCAGCGGGTTGCCGTTGGGAAAGCCCTTTTCCTCCAGCGTGGTGGTGAATCTCATCTCGCGCACCTCGCCCGGCTGCAGCGCCGGCTGCAGGCGGTAGATGCGGTAGGTGAAGGGCGCGATCTCGCGCTCCAGCGTCGCGCCGGGCATGGCCAGGCTGTCGATGCGCAGGCGATCGGGCCAGCTGACGTGCAGCTGGTCCATGGCCGCCGCCGTGCGGTTCTCGATGCGGTAGCGGCCGGTGGTGACGGCGCGCGCCTCGCGCGGGTAGAGCTGCACGTCCAGGGTCACCGCGGTGATCAGCGGCAGCGGCAGCTTCTCGAACGGCAGCAGCGCCTTCTCGGCTTCGGCCAGGAGGCGGTCGCGGGCCGGCGAAGGCAGGTACTCGTTGAGGACGTTGGTGTTGTAGAAGATGAAGGCCCCCGTGCCCAGCCACACCACCAGGCCGGCCGCACCCAGCGCCCGCGCGCCGCCGCCCAGCCGCCGTGGCAGCGCCGCCAGCCGCGGCCGCAGCGCGTCGGCCATGCCGCGCCGCCACAGCCCGTGCGCCAGCACCGCCAGCACGACGGCGAAGGCGCTCCAGTAGACCTGGAACCAGGCGGCGCCGAT
Source organism: uncultured beta proteobacterium (assembly GCA_903914615.1). Lineage (GTDB taxonomy): Bacteria > Pseudomonadota > Gammaproteobacteria > Burkholderiales > Burkholderiaceae_C > Rubrivivax. The sequence continues at coordinate 3,939 of CAIWPS010000227.1, forward strand.
CCAGAAGCGGCCCATGCCGTTCATGTCCGACAGCGGCACCGCCGGGCCGTCGGCGTAGCTGTAGAGCTTGTGCTCGAAGCCGGCACCGGCCAGCGCCACCGAGGCCACGACGTAGACCAGCATCACGCCCCAGCCGATGTACTTCTGCGGCACCAGCACCTGGACGAAGATCGACAGCACCGCCAGCTGCAGCGCCGCGATGACGGTGGGCAGCATGAACCACAGCAGGTAGGCCGGCAGCTCGAAGCGGGTGTAGCCCTTGAGCAGCTGCACCGCCATGCCGGTGAGCACGGCCACGGCCGAGGTGGCCACCAGCACCAGCGCGATGGCCACCACCTTCGGCAGCAGGTGCGCCCAGTCGGGCGCGGCGGTGGCGTCGACGATCTCGTGCAGGCGCCGCTCACGGTCGCGCCAGACCAGCTCGCCGCCGTAGTAGATGGCGATGATGATGGGCATCACCGTGAACGCGCCCTGCAGCGCCTGCACCATCAGCCGTGTCGCCGGGTAGGCGCCGTTGCCGTAGAACTCGCCGGCGAACCAGCAAGAGAAGCCGGCGTTGATGACGCCGATGAACAGCAGCACGAAGAAGGCCGGGCTGCGGAAGACATAGGCCATGTCGAAGCGCGCCAGCGCCTGCAGCTGGGCCCAGCGCGTGGCGGCGTCGGCGCGCGGCGCGGCCAGCGCAGCGGCCGGCGCAACGGCCACGGCGGCCG
>CAIWPS010000228.1 GCA_903914615.1 uncultured beta proteobacterium
CGCCAACAAGCCCAGCACCATGCCGGCGAGCACGTCTCCCGCCCCAGCCGTGGCGAGGGTCGACGGCGCGTTGGCATTGATGATGGCGCGGCCATCGGGCGCGGCGATGACGGTGTCACTGCCCTTGAGCAGCACGATGGCACCACTGGCACGCGCCGCGGCGCGGGCACGGGTGAGCTTGTCGCCGTGCAGATCGACGACGCCCTCGAACAGCCGCTTGAACTCGCCTTCATGCGGAGTGAGCACGCAGGGCCCCGAGATGGCGTCGAACAGGTGCTGCGGATCATCCTTGAAGGTCGACAGTGCGTCGGCGTCCAGCACCGTCGCGTGGCCCGTTTTCAGCATCGCCAACACGCGCGCACGGGTGTCCGGCCCGATGTCGGCACCGGGGCCGATCAGCAGCCCGCTGAACCGGCTGTCGGCCAGCAAGAGCGCGAGATCTTCGGGCCGTGCGACCGGGCTCACCATCACGCTGGTCAAGGCCGCGGCATACACCGGCAGCGCCACTTCAGGCACGGCGACGGTCGTCAGTCCCGCGCCCATCCGCGCCGCTGCGCGAGCGGCCATGCGGGCTGCGCCGATGATCGGCCAGCCGCCCCAGACCAGCGCGTGTCCGCGGGTGTACTTGTTGCCGTCCGTCTGCAGAACGGGCAGCTGGTCGGCCCACAGCACCGGGTCGTTCTCGAAGGTGTCAGGATTGACATCGTCGAACACCGAGTCCGGCGTACCGATGTCGGCCACGATGAGCTCGCCGCACAGGCCGCGACCCGGTTGCAGCAGATGACCTGGCTTCTTGCGGAAGCAAGTCACCGTCAGCACGCACGGCACGGCACCCATGTTGGCGCCGGTGTCGCCCATCAAACCGCTGGGCACATCGACGGCGATGATCGTCATCTTTCGGGCCGCCGCTGCGGCCAATGTCTGCGCTGCCGTGCCTTCCAGGGGCCGGCTGAGGCCGGCGCCGAAGATGGCATCGACGATCAGTTCGGCGCCGTCCAGCGCGGCAGGGTTCAAGGGCTCGACAGTCCCTCGCCACAGCCCGGCGTGGTGGGCCGCTTCGCCGCGCAAGCTCTCGCGCGGCACCAGCAGGGCCACCCGCACGGGCCAGTCGGCCTCGGCCAAGCGGCGTGCAGCCACGAAGCCGTCGCCGCCGTTGCTGCCGGGCCCGCACAGCACCAGCACAGGGCGCGGCGTCCAGCGCTGCAGGATGGCCGCTGCCACGGGGCGGCCGGCGTTTTCCATCAGCTCGGTGCCGCTGATGCCGGACGCCACGGTCAAGCGGTCAGCGAGCGCCATCTGCGTGGCCGTGAGCAGAGCGGTCTCGCAGTTCATCGCTGCAGGTCCGGCTGCCGTCATGCGAAGCGACGTTCGGCCATCGTGCCGGCAGGTGCCCACTGCACACCAGTCAGCTTTTCGGAGACCTGCCAGAGCTTCGCGGCTACGGCCTGATCGCGGGCGCGCGGCGCTACCGTGGCGGCACCCACCGGGCCCTTGAACTCCATGAACCCGGTGGGGCCGCAGTACCCAGCCTTTACAGCGTCCGGCGAGGTAGCTGCATACAGCGTGGGCAGTGCTCCGTCGCTGGCCGACTGGGCCAGCAGCGACGGCAGCCAGCCGCTCAGCGTTTCCATCCAGCTGGCCTTGGCGTCGCCGCCCAGTCGCTGGCCGTTGTGCAGCAGTGCTGTCGCGGCCAGGCCAGGATGGGCCGCCAGGCTGCGCAAACCCCAGCCCTGCGCATCGCTGCGGCGCTGCAACTCGAAGGTGAACATCAGCATCGCCAGCTTGGACTGCCCGTAGGCGGCAAAAGCCTTGTATCCGCGCTGCCCATTCAGGTCGTCGAAGTGAATCGAAGCCCCGAAGCGGTGGGCGAGGCTGCTCAGGTTAACGACCCGCGCGCCCCGGCTCTGCGTCAGCAGCGGCAAGAGCTGCGCCGTCAAGGCGAAGTGGCTCAGGTAGTTCGTCTCGAATTGCAACTCGAAACCATCGGCCGTGACCTGCCGCGTCGGCGGTGCCATGACGCCGCCGTTGTTGATCAGGATGTCCAGCGTGTCGTGCTCGCGCCTGAAGCGCTCGGCAAAGCTTTGGACCGAAGCCAGGCTGGCGAGATCCAGTGTCTCGTAGCGGATGGCGGCGCCCGGATGCACTGCGCGGATGTTCTCCAGCGCGGCGGCGCCCTTTTCCGGATTGCGCCCCGTCAGGACGACCTGCGCCCCGGCGCCGGCCAGTGCCAGGGCCGTCTGGTAGCCCAGACCCCCCGTAGCGCCCGTGATGACAACCAGGCGGCCCCGCTGCGGGGGGATGTCCCGGATGCTCCAGCTTGTCATGCGGCCGATTCCAGTCCAGTCTGCAGGCTCAGACTGACACCGCTGCTTTCGACTTCGGGAAATCGGCCGCGCGCGCCACCGCTTCACCGGCCGTGAAGTCCTTGCGCAACTCGTCGAGCTTGGCCATGGCACCCTCGAAGGCATCATTGCCGAGCAGCAGATGGTGCGGCGGGTTGCCCGAAGCCACCGCCTTGAAGATGGCCTTGGCAGCGCGCACGGGGTCGCCCGGCTGGTGGCCGGACGATGCCCGCACCTGGATCCGCACGTTGCCGGCAGTGGCCATGTAGTCGTCGATCTGGTGCGCGCTCTCATGGGCCGAACGCGCAGCCCAGTCGGTGCGAAAACCGCTGGGTTCGACCACCATCACCTTGATTCCAAGTTCTGCGACCTCCCGCCGCAAGGCTTCGGACAAGCCTTCCACCGCGAACTTGGTGGCGTTGTACTGGCCCAGCGCCGGCATGCCGCGCAACCCGGCCAAGGAAGACAGGTTGACGATACAACCGCTGCGCTGCTTGCGCATGCCGGGCAACACGGCCTGGATCATCGCGGTCAGCCCAAAGACGTTGACCTCGAACATCTTGCGCACCTCAGCCACCTCGCCTTCTTCGATGGCGGCGAAGTAGCCGATGCCGGCGTTGTTCACTAGCACGTCGATGCCGCCGAAGCGTGCCTGGGCGGCCTTCACCGCTGCGGCGACCTCGTCCGGCTGGGTGACGTCGAGCTTGAGCACCAGCACGTTGTCGGTCGCGCCATAGCCTTCCAGCCTGGCGGGGTCGCGTGCGGTCATCACCGTGCGGTAGCCGTGTTCGACGGCCTGCTTGGC
>CAIWPS010000229.1 GCA_903914615.1 uncultured beta proteobacterium
CGGCCATTATGAGAAGACCCCAGTTATGAGAAGACCGTGGAAGGCGAGCACCCGGAACACATCGTAGGCGGGTGGTCCTTGGCGCTCGTGCACTTCTCATAATCACAGGCCCTTCAGGAACTCGAGCAGCGAGTCCGAGGCGCGGAAGCGCCGGCTGGCGGTGTCGGGGTCTTGCATCCGAGCCAGGGCCTTCTCCTTCATCGCCAGGTTGGCTTCTGTGTACTGATGCGTTGTCGTCGGGCTCTCGTGGCCGAGCCACAGGGCAATGCCGTCGATCGGCTCGCCCGACTGAAGCAGATGCATGGCGGTCGTGTGGCGGATGGTGTGCGGGGAGATGTGGCGATCACGCAGGCCCTGCATCGCCGGAGTCGCCGCCGCCACTGCCAGCGCCAGGCGCTGCGCGACGTTGGTCCTCGTCATTGCATGCCCGTCCCGGTTGGGCAGCAAGGCCGAGGCCGGCAGCAGATTGGGATTGAACCTCAACCAAGCCCGAACGGCCTTCACCGTCGACCGCCACAGCGGCATCGTGCGCTGCTTGCGCCCCTTGCCGTGCAGGTGCACGCAGGCAGCGCCATCCAGCACGACATCGGCTAGGCGCACGCCGATGATCTCCGACACCCGGGCACCGGTGTTGTAGAGCATGTGCAGCAGCAGATGGTCGCGCTGGCTGGTCCAGCTTGGCCCCGGCGTACCGATGATCGCCAGCATCTCTTCACGCGACAGGAAGCCCAGCATCGGCCGCTCGTAGCGCTTCATCGGCACGCCCAGTGCCTGCTCGACGACGTGCAGCGCGTTGACGTCGCGGTGCCCGGCGAACTTCAGGAAGGCACGAAGCGCCGCCAGTCGGGCATTGCGGGTGCGCACCGTGTTGCCACGGTCTCGTTCCAGATGGTCGAGGAAGGCCAGGATCAGCGCCGGCGTGATGTCCAGCAGCTTCATGGTCGTGGGCTGCTTGCGCAGGTTCGCCGTCGCGAAGTCCAGGAACAGCACGAAGCCATCGCGGTAGGTCGCCACCGTGCACGGGCTCATCGCGCGCTGCTGCGTGAGGTGCTCCGTGAAGAACGACTGCACCAGCGCGGCGAAGCTCGGCGGCGCACGCGGAGTGATCGGCCTACTCATCGCCGTTCTCCCAGGGGCTGGCGTAGCGCTCGAACGCCTGGCCGAGCAGGCCCATCAACTCGGGGACGCCGCTGAGATACCAGTAGGTGCTGGAGACCTTGACGTGGCCGAGGTAGGTCGACAACGCCAGCATGCGCTGGTTGATGTCCTCGCCCTGCTCGTGCCACAACACCAGCCGGCGCACAGCGAAGCTGTGGCGCAGGTCGTGGATGCGCGGAGTGCCATGGCTGCCGCGGTCGACCCAGCCGAGTTGGCGACGAAGATCGCCGAACACGCGGTGGACCTGGCGATCTCCGACCGGATGCCCCAGCAACTGCCCACGGCTGGCGACGAAGAACGGCAACTCGGGCGTGGTGCGCACATGGCGGGTGCGTTGCGCTCGGTAACGCTCCAATGCCTGGACGGCGCTCGGATGCAGCGGCACCAAGCGCGTCTTGCCGAATTTGCTCTGCCGGATCGTCATCACGCTGGCTCTGAGGTCGACATCGGCATCCAGCAGGCCCAGCGCCTCGGAGATGCGCAGCCCCGTGCAGGCGACCAGCCCGAACAGCGTCTCCATCGTCGCCGGGCGCAGCCCACCCTCAGGCCTGAGCTGCTTGGCTGCGGCCAGCAGTTCGACGATCTCGGGTTCCCGGTAGACGTGCGGTGTCATCCGCCCCGGCACTCGACCGAAGACGGCTTCGTCGGGCACCTCGGTGGCAGGGTCGAACTGCCGCAACCAGGCCGTGAACGGCCGCAGCATCTTCAGCCGCCGAGCCAAGGTGGCGCGGTCGCCGTGGCCGGCCTTGGCCTGGCGCGCCCAGTCCGCCATCAGATCGACGGTGAGCGGTCCGACATGGCCGGCGTTGGCCACATAGCGCGCGAAGCTCGCCAGTCGGTGAGCCATGTTGTCGAGCTTGAAGCCCAGCAGGCGTCGCTCGGCCAGGTACTGCTCGACCCTGGCCTGCAGGCTGACCCGGGCGCTCATGCCGCGCTCCCGGGCCACGGCAGCGCGACGCCAGACAGCGCGCCATGGTCAACCTTGGCGTAGATCATCGAGGTGTTCAGTGACCGGTGCCGAAGCACGTCGGCCACCTCCTTGATCGAGCCGCCCTGGTTGACGATCCGACAGGCGACGGTGTGGCGCAGCGCATGGCCGCGGCCATGCTGGATGCCTACGCGCCGGAAGGCGTCGCGCACGATACGTCGGATGGCGTCCACGCCGATGGGTTCGTCATGCGGTGCCAGGCGGCGCACGAACACGGCCGCGTCGCTGGTCTTGGGTCGTTCGTGTCGCAGGTAGGCCTCCAGGGCTCGGCCTGTGACCACCGGCAAGGGCAGCAGATCCTGGCGACGCGACTTCGTGCGCTTGAGCGTGACGGTACCCAAGCGCCAGTCGATGTCGGCCAGTTGCAGTCGGCTGATCTCGATGCCGCGCAGGCCCAGGTCGAGCGCCAGGCGGACAACGGCATAGCCGCGCCTGGGTGACGGCAGCGCATCGGTGAACGAGTTCAACAGCCGGTCGACTTCCTCGGGCTTCAGGCCTCGAGGCAGCGACGCCATGCTCCAGTGCGCAGGCGACGCGATGACGGCCAGCAGCGGCTGCACCGCGTCGCCGCAGGTGGCGCGATAGCGCAGGTACGCCCGCAGTGCGGATGCAATCGTCATGGCGTTGCTGGTGGTGCCCAGCGCCTGCAACTGGTCGACGATGAATTGGCGTACGTCCTCGGGAAGCAGCGCACTCACGTCGACGGGCCGCCCGGCGAACTTGGACAGCAGCAGCCGCTCGACGATGCGCAGACGGTCGCGCCGGGTTCCGGCGGCCAAGCCTCGGGCGCTGCTCATGTGCGTCTCGTAACGGCTCAGTTCGTCAGCGATCGGGCCTGTCGGCGCCGGCGCACGGGCTATGACGCCTTCGGCTCGCAGGATCTCCAGCACCGGCATCACCGCGGCATGCAGCTCCGTCGGTGTGCGCAGAGCGCCGCCCAGGCAGTCGCAGCGCGGCAGGTGATAGCGCAGGAACTGGTCGATGCAGCCCTCATCGAGCATGTGCACGGGCAGGTGGCACATCGACATCCAGTGAGCGAAGTGCGCCACGCCGTTCAGGCAACGCCCTGAGGTGTGGGTCGCGTACCGACCTCGCCGCAGGCGATCGATGTAAGCAGGGACTTGGGCGGACAGCGGGCCTTCAAGCAACCAGGCTTGAAGCAATGGGTTGATCGCAGGGATCTTGGGCATGACGGTCTCCGGTGGTGGAGTCGTCAGTGCTGCCCGAGCCGCGAACTTATGTCCAGCGCGGTGGACCGTCGCACCCCGGATCGCCAGAGCTGGCGCGGCCTCCCGGCCTACGCCTGACCAGAACTTCTCATAACTGGGGTCTTCTCATAATGGCCGTTATGGCAAGAAGGCGGTTTCAAGCTTGAAGTGCAACACCGGCGATTTCGCCAAGTTTGATCTCGGCGAAGACTTCGGCAGGAGTTCGGAAACCCAGAATGGCGCGAGGCCGATTGTTCAGCAGGTCTTCGAAACGCCGCAAGTCGGCATCCGAATAGGACTTCAAGTCGGCGCCCTTGGGCAGGTATTCGCGGATCAGGCCGTTGGCATTCTCGTTGGTACCGCGCTGCCAGGGGCTGTGCGGATCGCAGAAGTAGATGTCCATGCGAAGCCGCCTGGCCAGGTCCTTGTGCAGCGCCATCTCGGTACCTTGGTCGTAGGTCAGCGTCTTGCGCAACGAAGCCGGCACCGTGCGCAGCCGACGTGCGAAGCCCTCCAGGACGGCCGCGGCACTGGCGCTGGGCAGCTTGGTCAGCATGATGAAGCGGCTGGTGCGCTCGACCATGGTGCCCACGGCCGAGCCATTGGCCGCGCCCTTGATCAAATCGGCTTCCCAGTGACCGGGCACGATGCGGGCAGCGACCTCCGGCGGACGCAGCGCGATGGGGGTCATGCCCTGGATGCCGGTGAAGCGGGACGAACCGCGGGCCCGGGGCAGCCGACCGGCGTGGCTCTTGCGAAGGGCCTTGACGAGCTCGGTGCGCAGTGCGCCGCGGGGCATGGCGTAGATGGCGCAGTAGATGGTCTCGTGCGAGAGCGAAGGAGAACTGGCCATGAGGCGCAGTCTGCCGCAGATCTGCTGGGGCGACCAGCCCAGGTGGAGGAAGGGCAGGACCAGCCGCCAGTAGGGCGACACGCCGGCGGGATCGAGCTTGCGGCGGGAAGCGGCGGCGGCGTCGCGACGAGACTTGCGAGTGCGCTGGCCAATCAGGCCGAAGTAGCGATCGCAGTGATCCATCAGGCCGCGCTTGCGCTCACGACAAATGGAGCTGCGATGCACGCCGATGGCCAGGGCCACGGCGGTCTGGGTGGCGCCAGAAGCCAGCAGGGCCTCGATCTGGATTCGATCGTCGTCGGAGATGTGGCTGTAGTGAGGTCTCATGGGGCAGCACGTTAGTGGAAAAACGTGTTGCACTTCGAGAATGAGTCCGCCGAATTGCATAACGGCCAACTGCAGGCGTTCGCGAGCGACGGCTGGTCGGCACGTTGAGGGGTTCCGCAGCCCAGGCTGGTACGCGAGTCGACCGGCGACCAGCCATATGGGGAGTTGCCTAAGAACCGGGCTCGCAGCGATCTGTCGTAGCACACCAACTGCGCGAAGGCCGTCCTCCGGATAGAGACCTCTGGTCCGTAGGTCACGAACAGGTGGGAGATCC
>CAIWPS010000230.1 GCA_903914615.1 uncultured beta proteobacterium
GCCGGCGGCACTGCTCAGCCGGCACAGGTGCACGCGTGCGCCGGTGGCGCGCACGAGCTCGAAGATGGTGTGCAGCGCAATGGTCTCGGCCAGCACCGGCACGCCGGCCAGGCCCAGCCTTGTCGCCACGGCGCCCTGCGCGGCCAGGCCATGGCCGAGGAAGGCGTCCTGCGGACGCAGCCACACCGTGTAGCCGAAGGTGGCCGCGTACTGCAGCGCACGCATCAGCACCAGCGTGTCGCTGACCGCGACATCGGCCTGCGCGAAGCCGACGCAGCCGGCCTCGGTGAGCTCGGCCATCTCGGTCAGCGCCTGGCCCGCGAGGCCGCGCGTGAGCGCGCCGAGCGGGAAGACGCGGCAGCGCGAGAGCTTGCGGGCGCGGAACTTGAGCATCTCCACCAGCCCCGGCTCGTCGAGCACGGGGTCGGTGTCGGGCGGGCAGACCAGGCTCGTGACGCCGCCGGCGGCCGCCGCGGCGAGCTCGCTCTCCAGCATGCCCTCGTGTTCCCGGCCCGGCTCGCGCAGGCGCGCTGCGAGGTCGACGAGACCGGGCGCGACGACCAGGCCCTTGGCGTCGATGGTGCGGTCGGCCTGGAAGTCGGGCTGGGCGCCGATGCTGACGATGCGGCCGCTGGCGATGGCCACGTCGGTGACCTCGTCGCGTCCCGAGGCCGGGTCGATGACGCGGCCGCCGCGGATGAGGATGCGCAGGCTCATGCCTGGTTCCCCGCGATCGTGCTCATCACCGCCATGCGCACGGCGATGCCGAAGGTGACCTGCGGCAGGATCACGCTGTGGCTGCCGTCGGCCACCGCCGAGTCGATCTCGACACCGCGGTTGATGGGCCCGGGGTGCATCACGATGGCGTCGGGCTTGGCCAGCGCCAGCTTCTCGGCGGTCAGGCCGTAGCTCTTGAAGAACTCGCCGGCGCTGGGCAGCATGGCGCCGGTCATGCGCTCGTTCTGCAGCCGCAGCATGATGACGACGTCGGCGCCGCGGATGCCCTCGGCCATGTCGTGGCAGACGCGCACGCCCATGCCGGCGAGGTCGCCGGGCACCAGGGTCTTGGGGCCGACGGCGCGAATCTCGGGCACGCCCAGCGTCGTCAGGCCGTGGATGTCGCTGCGCGCGACGCGCGAGTTCGCGATGTCGCCGACGATGGCCACCGTGAGCTGCGAGAAGTCGCGCTTGTAGTGGCGGATGGTGTACATGTCCAGCAGCCCCTGCGTCGGGTGGGCGTGGCGGCCGTCACCGGCGTTCACCACGTGCACATGCGGCGCCACGTGCTGGGCAATGAGGTAGGGGGCGCCGCTTTCGGCATGGCGCACGATGAACATGTCGGCGTGCATCGCCGACAGGTTGGCGATGGTGTCGAGCAGGCTCTCGCCCTTGGCCGTGCTGCTCCTGGCGATGTCGAGGTTGATGACGTCGGCAGACAGGCGCTTGGCCGCGATCTCGAAGGTCGTGCGGGTGCGCGTGCTGTTCTCGAAGAAGAGGTTGAAGACGCTCTTGCCGCGCAGCAGCGGCACCTTCTTCACGTCGCGGTCGTTGACGCTGAGGAAGGTGCCCGCGGTGTCTAGGATCTGCGTCAGCACCGCCTTGGGCAGGCCTTCGATGGACAGCAGGTGGATGAGCTCGCCGTGGGCGTTGAGCTGGGGGTTGCGGCGCGACAGCATCAGGCCGACTCGGTGACGGCGAACGAGAAGCGCCCGTCGTCGCGGCGCGTCAGCGCGAGCTTGCTCGCCGCCGGGAGCACGATGCGGGCGGCCGCGTAGGCCGCGGCCACCGGCAGTTCGCGCCCGCCGCGGTCGACCAGCACCGCCAGCTGCACGCTGGCCGGGCGGCCGAAGTCGAAGAGTTCGTTGACGACGGCGCGGATGGTGCGGCCGGTGTAGAGCACGTCGTCGACGAGCACGATGTGCGCGCCTTCGATGGCGAAGGGCAGCTGGGTCGGGTCGGTGCCCGAGGCCAGGCCGCGGGCCGAGAAATCGTCGCGGTGCAGGGTGCTGGAGATGACGCCGGGCGCGCCGGGCCGGCCGAGATCGCGCTGCAGCCGCTCGGCCAGCCAGGCGCCGCCCGACCACACACCCACCAGCACCGAATCGGGCCGCAGCAGCGCGCGCACGCCGTGGCAAAGCTCGGCGTACAGCGCCTCGGCGTCAAGCTGCAGCATGGCGGGGCTCGGGCTCGGGCTCGGGCTCGGGGGCAGCCGCAGGCAGGCCGCGCAGGAACTGCTCGAGGATGAGGGCTGCCGCGGCCGCGTCGGCGTCGCGCGCGCCGTCGGCCAGCGCCTCGGTGGTGGTGTAGCGCTCGTCCACCTCGTGCACCGGCAGGCCGTGGCGACCGTGCAGCTGGCGCGCGAAGCGGCGCGCGCGGCGGGTGTTGTCGTGCTCGGCGCCGTCCGGGTGGAAGGGCACGCCGACGACCAGTGCGTCGGGCTGCCATTCCTCAATGAGCCGCGCGATGACCGCAAAACGCGCGTCGCCTTCGGCCGCCACCGTGGGCAGCGGCTGCGCCCGGCCCAGCAGCGTGTTGCCGGCCGCGACGCCGACTCGGCGGATGCCGAAGTCGAAGGACAGGAAGCTCTGCGGGCGCGACACCGTTGCCCCGGGCTCAGGCATGGCCGGCTTCTTGCGACAGCATGCGCGGGTCGATGCCCAGCAGCGACAGCGCGCTGTCGTAGCGGCGCTCGATGGGGGTGTCGAAGATGACCTTCGGGTCGGCGTCGACGGTGAGCCAGCCGTTGCGGCCGATCTCCTCTTCCAGCTGCCCCGGCTGCCAGCCGCTGTAGCCCAGGGTGATGAGCACCTTCTTCGGGCCGGCGCCTTCGCTCATCGCCTCCAGCACGTCCTTGCTGGTCGTCATCTCCAGGCCGCCAGGCACCGAGAGCGTGGAGTTGTAGTGGCTGCCTTCCTCGCCCAGGCGCTCGTGCAGCACGAAGCCGCGCTCGGTCTGCACCGGGCCGCCGAAGTACACCGGCTGCTCGGCCAGTTCCTGGCGGTCCAGGCTCAGCTCGACCTTCTCGAACAGGTTGCGCAGCTTGATGTCGATGGGCTTGTTGATGACCAGGCCCAGGGCGCCCTTCTCGTTGTGCTCGCACAGATAGACCACGGTACCGACGAAGGTCTCGTCGACCATGCCCGGCATGGCGATCAGGAACTGGTTCGTGAGGTCGATGCGCATGCCCGTGGCCATGCCGCCGATTCTATTCCTGGCCCACACTAGCGCCCTGTGCACAAGCCCCTGGACAGCGCCCTGGTCTGGCTGCGCCGCGACCTGCGGGCCGACGACCATGCCGCCCTTTACCACGCCCTGCGCGCCGCGCGCCGGGTGTGGTGCGCCTTCGTCTTCGACCGCGAGATCCTCGACCCGCTGCCGGGGCAGACGGGCGGCCCTGCGGGGGCGGCGCGGGCCGATCGCCGCGTCGAATTCATCCGCGACAGCCTCGTCGGCGTCGATGCCGAGCTGCGCGCGCTGGCCGCCTCGCACGGCATCGAGGGCGCCGGCCTGGTGGTGCGCCACGGCATGGCCGACGCCGAGGTGCCGGCGCTGGCTGCGGCCCTGGGCGTGCAGGCCGTCTACGCCAACCACGACGACGAGCCCGCGGCGCTGGCCCGGGACGCCCGCGTGCGCGGGCGACTGGCCGCCCAGGGGGTGGCGCTGCACACCAGCAAGGACCATGTCGTGTTCGAACGCAGCGAGGTGCTGACGCAGGGCGGCGGTCCGTTCTCGGTCTTCACGCCCTACAGGAACGCCTGGCTGAAGAAGGCCGAAGACCCCTACTTCCTGGCCGCCTACCCGGTGGCGCGCCACGCGTCGGCGCTGGCGCCGCTGCCGGCCGGGATGGACGGCGTGCCGGCGCTGGAAGACATCGGCTTCGCGCGCACCAACCTGCACCAGCTGCGCCTGCCCAGCGGCCCGGCCGGCGCGCAGGAACTGCTGGCCGACTTCCTCGGCCGCATCGACCGCTACGACGAGACGCGCGACTTTCCTGCCGTCAAGGGCCCGAGCTACCTGAGCACCCACCTGCGCTTCGGCACCGTGTCGATCCGCCGTCTCGCCCGCGAGGCGCACCAGCGCCGTGCCGCTGGCTCGCGTGGCGCCGAGGTCTGGCTGTCGGAGCTGGTCTGGCGCGATTTCTACCACCAGATCCTGCACCACCACCCGCGCGTCGTCGGCCACGCCTTCAAGCCCGAATACGACCGCATCAAGTGGGAACACGGCAAGACCGCGGACGCGCTGTTCGCGGCCTGGTGCGAAGGCCGCACCGGCTACCCGCTGGTCGATGCCGCGATGCTGCAACTGCGCCAGACCGGCTACATGCACAACCGGCTGCGCATGGTGACGGCCAGCTTCCTCACCAAGGACCTGGGCCTGGACTGGCGCCGTGGCGAGGCTTGGTTCGCGCAGCACCTGAACGACTTCGACCTCGCCGCCAACAACGGCGGCTGGCAATGGGCGGCCTCTTCCGGCTGCGACGCGCAACCCTGGTTCCGCATCTTCAACCCGGTGACGCAGAGCGAGCGCTTCGACCCCGACGGCCGCTTCATCCGCCGCTACCTGCCGGCGCTGGCCGGGCTGCCCGACAAGCTGATCCACGCGCCGTGGCTGGCGCGGCCGCTGGACCTGGCGGCGGCCGGCATCGAACTCGGCCGCGACCACCCGCTGCCGGTGGTGGACCATGCCGCGGCGCGCGAGAAGACGCTGCTGCGCTACGCCGTGGTCAAGGGCGGCTGACGCGGCCGCGGCAGTGCGGGAACGCCACCCGCGCCCGCCCGCGGCCGGCGCGCGCCGCGCGCATCAGGCCGGGATGTCGGCGCCGGCGTAGCGCGCCACCAGGCCCAGCAGTTCCTCTTCGGCGTAGGGCTTGCCGAGGTAGTGGTCCACGCCCAGTTCGGCCGCGTAGTCGCGGTGCTTCTGCGCGATGCGCGAGGTGATCATGACCACCGGCAGGCCGGCCAGCGCGGGGTCGGCGCGCACGTTGCGCACGAGGTCGAAGCCGTCCATGCGGGGCATCTCGATGTCCGACAGCAGCACCGCCGGGCGTTCTTCGGCCAGCCGCTCCAGGGCGTCCAGCCCGTCCTTGGCGAGGACGACGCGGTAGCCCTCGCGCACCAGCAGGCGCTGGGTGACGCGGCGCACGGTGAGCGAGTCGTCGACGACCAGCACCATCGGCGCCCGCAGCGGCGCGACCTCGGCGGCCTGCGGCCGCGCCGGCGTGGCGCCCAGGCGCATGCGCTCGCGGGCCTCGTCGCCATACAGGCTGGCCAGGGCCACCGGGTTGTAGATCAGCGCCACCGCGCCCGAAGGCAGCAGCGTCACGCCGGCCAGGCCGGGCAGCCGCGACAGCTGCGGGCCGACGTTCTTGACCACCACTTCCTGGTTGCCCACGACCTCGTCGACATGCACCGCCACGCGCTGCGACGCGCTGCGGACGACGACCACCGTCTGCGTGCGGCCATCGAGCTCGCCGTGGCTGCCCGAGCGCAGCAGCGCCGGCAGCCAGAAGAAGGGCATGGTCGCGCCGGCGTACTCGAACTGCCCCTGGGCATAGGCGCGCTCGACGTCGGCGCGCGGGGCGCGGCGCACGATCTCGATCAGCGTCGAAGGCACCGCCACCTGCAGCTCGCCGCAACGCAGCATCACCACCTGCGTGACCGCCGTGGTCAGCGGCAGCAGCAGCTTGAAGCGCGTGCCGCGCCCGGCCTCGCTGGCGGTCTCGACGCGGCCGCCCATGGCATTGACCTCGGCGCGCACGACGTCCAGGCCGACGCCGCGCCCCGCCAGCTCGGTGACGGTCTCGGCGGTGCTGAAGCCGGGGTGGAAGATGAACTGCGCCAGCTCGGCGTCGCTGGCCGCCGCGCCCTCGGCGAGCAGGCCGCGCTCGACGGCGCGACGGCGGATGCGCGCCAGGTCCAGGCCGGCGCCGTCGTCGGCGAACTCCACGCCCACCTCGTTGCCGGCCTGCGCCACCGTGACGGTGATCAGGCCGCTGCCGTCCTTGCCTGCGGCCTGGCGCGCCGCTGGCGCCTCGATGCCGTGGGCCACGCTGTTGCGCAGCAGGTGCTCGAAGGAGCCGGCCATGCGTTCGAGCACGCCGCGGTCGACCTCGATGGCGCCGCCGACGATCTCCAGCCGCACCTGCTTGTCGGTTTCCTTGGCGGCCTGGCGTGCCGTGCGCTGCAGGCGCTCGGCGATGCTCTCGAACTCGACCATGCGCGTGCGCAGCAGGTCGTCCTGCAGCTCGCGCGTCAGCCGCGCCTGCGCCGCCAGCTCATCCTCGGTCGACTGCAGGGTGCGCTGCAGGCTGCGCTGCAGCGTGGCGACGTCGTTGACCGACTCGGCCATGAAGCGGGTGAGCTCCTGGAAGCGCGTGAAGCGGTCCATCTCGAGCGGGTCGAAGGACTGCGAGGCGGCCTTGGCGGCTTCGATGCGGGTGCTGATCTGCGTCTCGGCCTGCAGCTCGATGTCGCGCAGCTGGCGGCGCAGCCGCTCCAGGCTGTCGGTGAGCTCGCCCAGGGCGCCCTGCATCTGGCGCACGTCGGCGTCGATGCGGGCGCGCGTGATGCTCACCTCGCCGGCCTGGTTGACCAGCCGGTCGAGCAGCCCGGCGCGCACGCGCACCACGGCGCCGGAGGCCGGCACCGGCCGCTCGGCCGCGGCCAACGGCGCGGCCTCGGCGCTGGCGAAACGGCGCCAGTCGATGGCCACGGGCACGCGGACCACCGGCGCCGGAGCGGGTGCGGGCGGGGCCACGGGTTCGGGCATCGGCAAGGTCGGGGCCGGGGCTTGCGCAGCGGGCGACTCCGACGGTTCCTCTGCGGTCACCGGCGGCGACGCCGCAGGCTGCACTTCCGGCGCTGCAATGGCGGGCATGTCGGCCGCGGGCGGCTCGGCTGGCGGCGCCCCGACGGGCAGCGACTCGATCGCAGGCAGTTCGGCCAGGGGCGCGGCCGGCGCGGCCTGGGCCTCGGCCGCAGGCAGCGCCGTCGTGGGTGCAGGTGCGGTCGTCGCGGCGCCGCGCGCTCGCAGTTGCTCCAGCGCCAGGCTCATCGCATCGGCGCGCAGCAGCAGGGCTTCGACCTCGCTGCCGAGCACGTCGCCGCGGCCGGCCAGCGCCTCGATCGAGGTCTCCAGGCCGTGGGCCATCTCGCCCAGGCGCATCGCGCCGGCCAGCCGTGCGCCGCCCTTCAGGGTGTGCAGCGCGCGCATCGCCGCGCTCGGCGCGTCGGCGTCGCCGGTGTGGCCCATCCAGTGGTGCAGGCGCCCCTGCAGCTGCGGCAGCAGCTCCTCGGCCTCCTGCTCGAAGATGGGGAACAGTTCCTCGTCGATGTCGTCGTCGACGACGGCGTCGACATCCGGCGCGACCGCCAGCGCCGCGGCCGCAGGCGGGTTGCGCTCATGCGCCGCCAGGCTCTCGATGAGTTCAGGGGCGACAGGGCGCAGGAATCCGGCGGCGAACTGGTGCAGCAGGCGGCGGATTTCCTCGGCGGCGGCGTTGAAGAGCTGCGCCTCGCCGGGTCGGCCCGGGCCGGCGGCATGCGAGCGCATCAGCGCGTGCTCCAGCGCGCGCGCCAGCCCTGAAAGCTCGACGTAGCCCACCGTGGCCGAACTGCCGGCCAGCGAATGTGCCAGCGCCACGCTGGACTCGGGAACCGGGTGGCGCTGGTCTTCCAGCGCCCATTCGGCCAGCTCGGTGCACAGGCGCCGCGAGAGCTCGTCCGCCTCGTTGAGGTAGATGTTGAACAGCGGGATGCCGATGCGCAGCGGGCCGATGACCTTGACCTGTTCTTCCTCGGCAACGGGCGGCTCGGGCTCGGGGGCCGGCGCCACGACGGGCTCGGGCGCCGCCAGCCCGGCCAGCGGCAGCGGTGCGGACTCCGCGGCCGCCGCGACCGGTTCGGGCGCGCCGAGGTCGAGCAGGAAGTCGGGTTCGGCGGGTGCCGCAGGCGCGGGTGGCGCTGGCGCGGTCGGCTCCGGCGCGGTCGGATCGGGCGCTGTCGCTTCGGGTTCGGCCGGTGCCGGCAGGGGCGCCGCAGCGAAGATGCCCTGCAGTTCGGCGAGGTCGATTTCCAGGCCCTCGCTGTCGGGCAAGGGCTCGGGTTCGGGCGCCGCTGCGTCCAGCGGCCATTCGGGCAGCGCCTGGGCCGGCGGCGCCGCCGCGGCCTCTTCCTCGAAGGCGCCGAGGTCGAGGTCGAAGTCCGGCTCGGGCGGGGCTGCAGGGGGTGGCGCACCGAGGTCGAGATCGGCCGCGCTGGGCAGATCGGGCACGCGCAGCTGCAGCGCGTCGGGCGCCAGCGCCGGCAGCGGCGGCGCTTCGGCGGGCAGCTCGAAGTCGAAGTCGATGAGCTCGACCGGCTGGGCAGCCTGCGCAGGGGCCGTGGCCGGCTCGGGCGCCGGGGAACCGGCGTCGAGGAAGAGGGCCAGGGCCGCATCGGCTTCGTGCGGGCTGACGGCCTCGGGCTCGGCCGCCGCCTCAGGCCGCAGCCCGTCGATGGCGTGGACACCGGCCTCGGTGCTGGGCGCTTCCGTCGCGGTGTCTTCGGCGGCGGCGTCTTCGGTCAGATCGAGCGTGAAGGCGGGCAGCGCGGTCTCCAGCGGCGGCACCGCGGCGGCCTGCACTGCGGCGGCCAGCGGCGCCGGCATCGTGATCGGCAGGCGGTGGCCTTCAAGGCGCAGCGCGTCGGCGGCGCGGGCCAATTCGGCCGCGCTGTGGCCGCGCAGCCGGCCTTCGGCGATGGACTCGGTCCAGTCGGCCAGGTAGGCCAGGGCGTCGGTGGTAAAGCCGCGCAACGGGTTGTCCATGCGCGGCGCGCTGGCCAGGCGGGCGTTGTAGAGCTGCTCGCAGGCCCAGGCGGCATCGCCGAACTCGCGCAGGCCGACCATGCGCGAACTGCCCTTCAGGGTGTGGAAGGCCCGCCGCACGGCGGTCATGTCGCCAGCGCTGTCGGGCGCGTCGGCCAGCCGTTCCAATGCGGCGCGGGCTTCGGTGATGACCTCGCGCGCCTCCTCGATGAAGATGTCGCGCATCTCGGCATCGTCTTCGAGGCCGGTGCCGCCGGCCACGGGCGCGCGCTCGGCCGGCAGCGGCGCCGGAGCCGGCATCTCGGGCGCCGGCGGCGGGCCCATGGCAGCCACGGCCTCGGCCAGTTCCAGGCGCACCTGGCGGCGGCCGTCGGCGTCGGCACCGCCGCGCAGGGCCTGCTGCGCATCGGCCAGCAGCCGCGCCAGTTCGGGCTGCTCGGCGGCGACTGCCTGCTGCGCCAGCGGCTCGAGCTGGCGTGCGATGACGTCGTCGCCGACTTCCGGGCGGCCGGCCACGCCGGCCAGCGCCTGCAGCTGCTCCAGCAGCGGCCGCTGCGCCACCGGCGCGGCGGTGGGCGGCGGGAGCGCGTCGTCGAAGGCGGCGAAGGCCGAGACGCGCTCGCTCTGGCCCATCACGGCGCTGAGGCTGCCGGTCTCGGGGTCGAATCGGAAGAGCGACTTGGCCAGCACCGGCTGCACGCTGAGCATGTCGATGAGGAAGCTCAGCGCGCCCAGGTTGTCGGCGAGGCGGTCGAAGGTGCCGGTGCGCACTGCGCGCTGCGGGTCGACCTCGGTCTGCGCCAGGGCGTCGACGTCATCGCGCATGTGCAGCGCCGCGGCCGAGGCCTGGTCCATGCCCAGCACCGAGAGCACGCCGCGCATCGACGACAGCTGTGCCGGCACGGGGATCAGCAGCTGGCGCTGCGTGGGGTCGCGGAAATACTGGTCGATCTGCTTCTCGATCTCCGACAGCGAGGCGCGCAGTTCCTGCACCACGCTGCCCATGGTCTGGCGGTCGCTGACGCGGCGGTACAGCTCCTCCATCCAGGCGTCCAGCGGCTGCGGCTCGGCGCCAATGCGCACCTCGTCGATGCGGCGCGCCAGAGCCTGGATGCGGCCGGGCAGTTCGGGGTGGTCGAATTCGGCGTCCTCGAGCGAGGCGTCGAGGTAGAGCACCGCGGTGGCCACTTCCATGGCCAGCGTCGGCGCCGGGGCGGCGCCCGAGGCCACGGTCTGCGTCACGGCCGTCTGCACCGCCGTGGCCAGCACGTCGCCACTGGGGAACAGGCGCTGCAGCGATTCGCCGACGAGCGTGAACTGCTCGGCCAGCCCCGTCATGCGGTGCAGTTCGCCGCCGGCCACGGCCGACCAGCTGTCCTTGGCCGCGGCGACGCGCTTGCGCGCCAGCGTCAGCACGGCGGGGTCGAAGCGGCCCAGGCGCGCGGTGCTGTAGTCGGCTGCGGTCGGCAGCTCTTCCAGCCGCCAGGCCTTGCGCACGGCGGCCAGCCGCGGCGCCGGGTGCGCGGCCGAAGGCGGCTGGGCATGGGCGCAGAAGAACAGCAGGTCCTGCGCCAGGCGGTCGGAGATCGCGTCCTGGCCCTTCACCCGCATGCGCAGCTGCGCCAGCAGGCGCGAGGCCAGGCGCTTGGCATAGACGTCCGCTTCGAGCAGGCCGCTGGCCTGGGCCTCGAACACCGCCGCCGCGATCTGCCAGAAGGTGGCAAGGTGGGGGCCGCCGAAGGACGTCTGGCGCGCGCCGGCGCCGAGGTCGGCGCAGAGGTCGCTCATGCGCGCCTGCGACTGCCGCAGCGCCTCGCCGGCGCCCTGGCGCATCAGCGACAGCACCAGCGTTTCCATGGCGCCGCGCGCCTCGTCGTCGGCAGCGCGCGGGGTGGCCGCGGCGTCCGGCGGCAGCTCGCGCCACTGCCAGTCGATCTTCCACAGGTCGGCGGGGTGGATGCGGTCGGCCGCGGCCAGCTGCTGCACCGCCAGGTACTGCGGGAAAAGCAACAGCGGCGACACCGGCTTGCCGGCGAGCTGGCGGCCGAGGAAGTCGAGGAGCGCGAACGAGGCCTTCTCGATCGTGTCGATGGCCGCAGCGTCGACCATCGCCGGCCGCGCCACCATGCGCTGCACGGCGGCTTCGCTGGCGCGCAACATGTCGGCCACCGCCGGCATCCCCACCAGCTCGAGCGCGCCCACGCCCTGGTGCAGCTGGGTGCGCGCCGTGCGCAGCACGGCCGGGTCGACGACGTCGAGGTCGGACTTGCCGATGGCGTCCGATTCCTTCAGGTAGCGCCGCAGCGCCTTGTGCGCCGTCTCCAGCGAACGGCGCAGCTCGCCATGCACCCAGGCGAGCGCGCTGAGGTCCTCCTTGACCGCCTCTTCACTCACGTCAGAAGACTCCGCTCGCCGAAGGCATCGGGGGGCTCGTGTTCACGAGATCTTGAAGCGCGCCACGGAAGCCTTCAGCTCCTCGGCGGTGCGTGAAAGCTCGCGCACCATCTGCGCCGTCGAGCGCGTGCCGTCCGAGGTCTGCGCGGTGACGGCAAAGATGTGCTGGATGTTGGCGGCGACGACGTTGGCCGATTCGGCTTCGCGCAGTGCCTCGCGCGAGATGCGCTCGATGAGCTCGGACAGCTCGCGCGTGACGCGGTCGATGTCGCCCAGGGCGGCGCCGGCGGCGTCCGACAGGCGCGCGCCCTCGACCACGCCCTGGGTGCTGCGCTCCATGGCGCCCACCGCGTCCTGGGTGTCGGTCTGGATCGTGCGCACGATGGCGGCGATCTGCCGCGTTGCGTCGCCGGAACGTTCGGCCAGGCGCTGCACTTCCTCGGCGACGACGGAGAAGCCGCGGCCGGCCTCACCGGCCGACGCGGCCTGGATGGCGGCGTTCAGCGCCAGCACGTTGGTCTGCTCGGTGATGTCGCTGATGAGCTCGGTGATCTCGCCGATCTCCTGGGAGCTTTCGCCCAGGCGCTTGATGCGCTTGGAGGTGTCCTGGATCTGGTCGCGGATGGTGTTCATGCCGCCGATGGCGTTCTGCACCGCAGCCAGGCCCGTCGAAGCGGCCTGCAGCGACTGCCGCGCCACCTGTGCCGTCTGCTGCGCCTGCCCGGACACGTCGTTGATGCGGCCGGCCATCTGCAGCACCGACTCGCCGGTCTCGCGGATCTCGCGCAGCTGTTCGGTGGACGCGGCGAGCAGTTCGGTCGAGGTGTCTTCGACGCGCGCCGTCGTCTCGGTGACGCGGCCCACCGTGGTCTGCACCTGGGACACCAGGTTGCGCAGCTCTTCCACGGTGTAGTTCACCGAGTCGGCGATGGCGCCGGTGATGTCCTCGGTCACCGTGGCCTGCTGCGTCAGGTCGCCTTCGGCCACCGTCTGCAGTTCGTTCATCAAGCGAAGAATGGCCGCCTGGTTGGCGTCGTTGACGCGCTTGGCTTCCTGTTCCTGGCGCTCGGCTTCCTGGCGCTGCGTGTCGGCGACGCGCGAGCGGCTGGTCTGGTCGATCACGAACAGGCGCAGCAGGCCCAGGCCGCCGGCCGCCAGCAGCGCCAGCGAGACCAGCCCGAGCAACAGCCGCAGGCCGCCGAAGGCGCCCTCCGAAGCAAGCCCCTGCTGCAGCGTGTCCAGGCCCTTGCGCAGCGGTTCGCTGTCGGTCACCACCGCGGTCTGCGCCTCGCGCGCCGCCACCAGGCCCTGCAGGTTGCTGAGGATGGCGCTGGCCTCGGTGCGCGTCTGCTCGTACTGGGTCAGCAGCAGCTGCAGCTTTTCCTTGACCTGCGGATCCTTGGTGCCGGGCAGGCGCAGCTCGGGGTTGCCGTTGATGACGCCCTGGGCGATCTCGCGGAAGGAGTTCAGGTCCTTGCCGAGAAGGAACACGGCCTCGGCGCTGACGCCTTCGGTGGTGAGGAACTCGTTGGCGCTCTTGCCGATGCGCTGCGTCAGCATCACCAGCTGGCCCACGGCCGAGAGTTCGGACGCCGAGGCGCCGCCCTGCAGCTTCA
>CAIWPS010000231.1 GCA_903914615.1 uncultured beta proteobacterium
GACCAGGTCGCCGCTAAGAGCCGCAAGGTGCGCGGGCCGCCCTCGGGCGAGCCGGTGGCCGCGGTGGTGGCGCGCGGCGAGGTGGAGATCGGCTTCCAGCAGCTCAGCGAGCTGATGCACGTGCCGGGCATCACGCTGGTCGGCCCCATCCCGGCCGAACTGCAGCCGCGCTTCGCCTATTCGGGCGTGGGGGCGGCGTCGGCCAGGGAGGTGGAGGCGGCGCAGATGCTGATCCGCTTCATCGCCTCGCCCGATGCCGCCGCGGCCATGGCCAGGGCCGGGCTGACCCCGAACGCCGCGCGCTGAACAGGCGCGGCGGCGCGCGCCGTTCCGGGTGACCACGAAACGCCCAAGGCCTGCCACACCGGGGCCTGCGGCGGCCCGGGCGCGGGCTTGATCGCCGGCGCTCGCAGCGCGACCATTGCGCAGGCTCAACGCAGGCCGCCTTCGGCACCCTGGATAGTCGCCGACAGCGACCCGCCCGTCGCGGAGACCGCCCATCATGTCCGCCCTCTCCTCCTTCATCGACAGCCGCCTGCACCGGCTGCCCTCCAACCTGGCGCTGGAGTGGCCCGGCGGCCGCGCCGGCGCCGGCACCGCTGCCGTCCGGCTGACCCTGCGCAGCCGCAAGGCGCTCGCCGGACTGATGCGCGGCAAGATCGGCAACCTGGCGTCGGCCTACGTCCGTGGCGACGTGGAGATCGACGGCGCGCTGCCCGACGTGATGGCCGTGGCGGCGCAACTCGCCGGCGACCCCGTTCGGCGCGGCAGGCAGGCGCCGTGGTCGCGCTGGCTCGGGCACTGGGGTTCGCGCCTGCGCCACCGGCCCGTGCAGGACGCCGAGCAGGTGCGCTTCCACTACGACATCTGCGACGAGTTCTACGCCCTCTGGCTGGACCCCCGGCGCGTCTATTCCTGCGCCTACTACGCATCGCCCGGCATGACGCTGGCGCAGGCGCAGGAGGCCAAGCTCGACCTCATCTGCCGCAAGCTGCAGCTGGCGCCGGGCCAGCGCTTCCTGGACGTCGGCGCCGGCTGGGGGGCGCTGCTGATGTGGGCCGCCGAGCACTACGGCGTGCAGGCCACCGGCATCACGCTGTCACGCCACCAGCATGCCCACGTGAACCGCCTCATCGACGCCAGCGGCCTGCGCGGCCGCGTCCAGATGCGCCTGGCGGACTACCGCGTCCTGCCGGAGGAGATGGGCTACGACCGCATCGCCTCGGTGGGCATGTTCGAGCATGTCGGGCAGTCGCGCCTGGACGCCTACTTCGGCAAGCTGTACCGGCTGCTGCGGCCGGGCGGGCTGCTGCTGAACCATGGCATCGCCGCCGGCGGGCTGGACAACGCCGAACTGGGCGCCGGCATGGGCGAGTTCATCGAGCAGCACATCTTTCCGGGCGGTGAACTCGTGCATGTGTCGCGGGCCGTCCAGGGCCTGGCGCGCGGGGGGCTGGAACTGCTCGACGCCGAGAACCTGCGCCCGCACTACGCACGCACGCTGTGGGCCTGGTCCGAGGCCCTGGAAAACCGGCAGGCCGCTGCGCGCGCCCTGACCAGCGAGGCCACGGTGCGCGCCTACCGGCTGTACCTGGCCGGCTCGGCGATGTGCTTCGAGCGCGGCTGGCTGTCGCTGTACCAGTTGCTGGCGGCGCGCCCCGAGAACGGCGTCGGCGGGCCGGGAGCGGCGGCCCTTTCGGACTATCCGTTCACGCGCCACCACATGCTGGCGACCCCCCGCTGCTGAGGGCCGGCGGCTGCAACCCGCGGCCGGGGCCACGGCCGGCGGCTCCAAGCTGCACCGGCGCACGGAGCAGGCAAGGGCCGGCCGCGCGCTTCGTTGCGCTGCGTCAGCGCCGGCGCGTTGAGGCCGCGAACAGGCCGGCTTTCAAACGCAGAATGGCGCGTGCCCCAAGGCGCGGTGCCTCGCGCGCTGCTGCGTCGACAGCCCCGCGCCGGCACGGCCGCCACCGGACGCATGGGGGGGACATCATGGACGCCGCCGACAAGCGCAAGCCGCTCAGGATCCTCATCATCGACGACCACGAGATCGTCCGCGAAGGGCTGCAGCGGGTGCTGGCCCATGCCGAGGAAGGCTGGCAGGTCACGGCCTGCGCAGACGCCTTCCAGGCGCTCGACGTGCTGCGCCGGCAGCCGGTCGACCTGGCCATCGTGGACCTGAACATGCCCGTCATGGGCGGGCTGGACCTCATCAAGCGCATGCGCTCCGAACACCCGGACGTGGCCGTTCTGGTGCTCTCGATGAACGCCCAGGAGCAGTACGCGCTGCGCGCCTTCAGGGCCGGCGCGCGCGGCTACGTCACCAAGGACTGCGCCGGCACCGAGCTGGTGGTCGCGGTGCGCAGGCTGGCGGCGGGCGGGGCCTACGTGCCGGCCAGCCTGGCCGAGAGCGTCGTGCTGCAACTCCAGGGCGACACCGCCGCGCCACGCCACGACAGGCTGTCCGACCGCGAGATGGACGTCATGCGCCGGCTCGTCAGCGGCGAGCGCCTGACCACCATCGGCACGGCGCTGCACCTCTCGGTGAAGACCATCAGCACGCACAAGAGCCGCATCCTCGAAAAGCTCCAGTTGCCCAACCTGGCGGCGCTCGTGCGCTACGGCATCGAGCACGGCATTGCCGCCGAGGGCAGCGGGCCCCGCGCCGACGACCCTTCCTGAGCCCGGGCCCGGCCTGGCGCCGCCCGTTCGGGCCCGCAGCCTGCGACGCGTGTTGCGGCTGCGCTGCAGACTTGATCAATGCCAACGACACGGCGCCGAGCCCGGCGTAGATTCGCCCGCACTGCGTCATCCGCAGGCAACCGCTCATCTTCTAAGGAACATCATGGCGACCCGCAAGACCGACAAGAAGTCAGAAATCGCAACCGCAGGCGCGCACCTGGGCACCGCGGCGATGGAAATGGGCACGGCCGTGTCGCACAAGATCGAAGCCCTGGGAGGTGCCGTGTCGGCCGGCATGGACAGGGCCGGCAAGCGCGTGATGAAGCAAGGCGCACGCGTGCAAACCAAGATCGGTGCCCTCGTGAAGGCGGCCGAGAAGCAGCTCGCCAAGGCCCAGGCCCAGCTGTCCAAGGCCGGCGCATCCGCCGAGAAGTCGGTCAAGGCCGCCGAGAAGAAGCTCGAAGCCACCCGGCGCCGTACCGGCAAGCAATTGGCCACCTTGCAGGCCGGCGCCGAGCGCAAGGCCAAGTTCCTGCAGAAGGCCATCGAGAAGCAGGCCGCTGCGCTGAGGAAGGCCGTCGGCGCGACGACCCAGGCCGCGGCGCCGAAGAAGGCCGCCGTGAAGGCGACGGTCGCCAAGAAGGTCGCCAAGAAGGCCGCGGCGAAGCCGGCCCTGAAGAAAGCCGCGACGAAGAAGGCCGCAGCGAAGAAGGCGGCCAAGTAGCAGGCCGGGTCAAGTGCCTGCGCGCGCCAGCGCGTGCAGTGCGGCCGGGCCGCCGCCGCGGTGGTGCGGGTCGTCCATGTCGCGCCGCGTGCTCAGCGTGCAGGCCTTCAGCGCCGCCATGTCGACGATCTCGACCTCGCGGTTGTGCACCTTCAC
>CAIWPS010000232.1 GCA_903914615.1 uncultured beta proteobacterium
GCCGGGGGCGTTGCCCGCAGGGCAGTTGCCGAAGCCCAGGTAGCCCGGGTCGGCGACGACGGCGCTGGCGGTGATCAGCGCGGTGGTGTTGCCGGCCGAGTTGAAGACGACCCGGATGTCATTGCCCGACGTGGCGTAGGGCTGGCTGATGTCGATCAGCTTGAAGGGGCTGCCCGAGGCGGCCGTGTCGACGCAATGGCCGGCGCTGACGACCTGGAAGCTGTTGACCAGCGTGCCCGAGCAGATGTAGCTCAGGCCGCTGTAGCGGATGTTGATGCTGACCACGCCCGAGAACGCCGAGGTCGCAACGTTGGCATCGACGTGGGCGGCGATGCTGTCGGGCGGCGTGCCGTTGGGGTCGCCGGCGACGATGTCGGGCGTCACCGAATAGTCGGGCAGCGTGGCCACACCGATCATCGGCGTGATCGTGCCGCCGACCCCGGCATGGGCCTGCGAGCCCAGGGCCAGCAGGACGGCTGCCGAGACGGCAAGCAGGGAGAACTTCTTGGTCATCTGTGAACCCTTGTGGAGTAGGTGAAAAGTGCGTCCGGCGGCCTGCGGAAAAGGGCTGGTAGGCCCCACAGGCCATTGCTTCCCGAACGTGTCCGTTCGTTTCGCCCGTGTGAAGCATTCTCTCCTGCGTCACTTGTCACTGGAACCCACTCCCCCCTGATCACGGGGGCGTGGTTTGCCATGAGTCCGGCGCGCCCGATGCACCAGCGCGAATCGAATTTCCGGGCGGCGGCCCGCGGGTGAACTGGGGCCGTGCGCCGCCGCCCCGCGGCGGGGCGGGGCCGCGGGCCGACCCCCGCAGTTAGGGGGCCGCTCGGTGCTGCGGCCGCAGTTCGAACACCAGGCAGGTGGTGGAGCCGTGGGCGTAGAGCCTGCCGTCGGGGCCGACGAGGCGCGCCTCGGCGGTGGCGGTCTGGTTGCCGACGTGGATGACCCGACCCTCGGCACGAACGCGCTGCACCTTGGGCGTCAGGGCGCGGATCATGTTCACCTTCAGCTCCAGGGTCGTGTAGCCCTTGCCGGCCGGCAAGGCGCATTGCACGCTGCAGCCCAGCGCCGAGTCCAGCAGCGTCGCGAACCAGCCGCCGTGCACGGCCCCCATGGGGTTCAGGTGCGCCTCGCCGGGCGTGCCCTGGAACACCGCGCGCCCGGGCTCGAAGGCGATGGGCAGGAAGTCCAGCGTGCGGCCGATGGAAGCCGGCCGCGCCTGGCCGGCGAGCATGGCGCGCATCAGGGCCAGGCCGTCCATGGCCGCCATCGCCTCGGGCGTGGGGTAGGCGGGGGCGCCGGCAGCGGCATGGCGGGCTTTCAGGGCGGCTTCGTCGGCCAGCCATTGCTCGAGCAGCGATTCCATGAGGGTCTTGCCTTCGTTAAACTTGCATATGCAATCATATGGCAGTACAACCGCCGCATGGTCAAGAGGGTTGTCGACGGGTCCAGGGTCCGTGCCGCCACGCCCGCGCCGGCCGCGCCGCGCGGCTGCACCAACCTCAAGCTGAAGCAGGCCAGCCGGCTGGTGGCTCGCCATTACGAGCCTCAGCTGGCCGCGGCCGGGCTGCGCCAGACCCAGTACTCGCTGCTCTCGGCGGTGGTCAAGCTGGGGCCGCTGCGCCTGGGCGAACTGGCGGCGGCGCTGCGGCTGGATGCGTCCACGCTCAGCCGCAACCTGCAGCCGCTGCTCGACCGCGGCCTGGCCGAAGTGCAGGCCGACGACCACGATGCGCGCGGCCGCATCGTGCAGGCCACGGCGGCCGGGCGGGACTTGCGCGAAGCAGCGCAGAAGGCCTGGAAGCGCGCCCAGCTGGCGCTCAACGACAAGCTCGGCGCGGCGCGCGTGGCAGCGCTGCATGCGCTGCTCGACGAGTGCATGGCCGTGCTGGCCGAGGCGGAGACCGACCATGAGTGAACGCCCGCAGGCCCTGCAGCCGCTGGGGCTGGTGCTGCTGGCCGCGGCCGGCACCTTTGCCCTGACCATGGGGGAGCGGCAGTCGATGGGCCTGTTCATCGGCAGCATCAACACCCAGACCGGGCTCGGGCTGGCCAGCGTCAGCCTGGCCTTCGCCATCGGCCAGCTGTGGTGGGGGCTGACGCAGCCGCTGGCCGGCATGGTCAGCGACCGCTACGGCGCCGGCCGCGTGCTCGTGGCGGGCGTGCTGCTGGTGTGCCTGGGCACAGGGCTGATTCCGTTCATGAAGGGCACCGCGGGGCTGATCCTGGCCATCGGTGTGCTCGCCGCCGGCGGTGCCGGCATGGCCGGGCCCGCGGTGCTGATGTCGGCGGTCACCCGGCTGGTGGCGCCGGGGCGGCGCGCCCTGGCCACCGGCGTGGTGAATGCCGGCGGCTCCTTCGGCCAGTTCATCTTCGCGCCGCTCGCGCAGGCGGTGACGGCCGCTGCCGGCTGGGTCGCGGCCCTGCAGACGCTGGCCCTGCTGACGCTGCTGGCGCTGCCTGCGGCCTGGGTGCTGCGGGCCCCGGCCGCCGTGGCTGCGGCCGCGGGCTCGGCCCCGCGCATGGGCACCGGCGCCGCCGTGCGCCAGGCCCTGGCCGACCCCAGCTTCAGGCTGCTGGCGCTGGGCTTCTCGGTCTGCGGCTTTCATGTCGCCTTCCTGGCCACGCACCTGCCGGGCGTGGTCGCTTCCTGCGGCCTGGCGCCGCAGGTCGGCGCCTGGGCGCTGGCCATGCTGGGCCTGTTCAACATCGTCGGCAGCCTGGGCATTGGTGTGCTGATGGGCTGGCGCGGCGGCCGGCTGCCGATGAAGTCGCTGCTGGCGGCGATCTACGCCGCCCGCGCGCTGGCCGTGGCGCTCTTCGTGCTGGCGCCGAAGACGACGCCGGTGGTGCTGGTCTTCGCGGCGGTGATGGGATTGACCTTCCTTTCGACCGTGCCGCCCACCGCCGGTCTGGTGGCCCGCTTCTTCGGCCCCGCGCACATGGCCACGCTGTTCGGGCTGGCGATGGTGTCGCACCAGGTCGGCGGCTTCCTCGGCGCCTGGCTGGGCGGCAAGGCCTACGAGGCCTACGGCAACTTCAACGCCATCTGGCTGGCCGACATCGCGCTGGCACTGCTGGCGGCGCTGCTGCACCTGCCGATACGCGAACGGCGGCCGCTGGCCGTCGGCGCAGCCGCCTGATACGCGAACGGCGGCCGCTGGCCGTCGGCGCAGCCGCCTGATACGCGAACGGCGGCTGCAGGCCGTCGGCGCAGCCGCCTGATACGCGAACGGCGGCCGCGGGCTGTCGCCGTGGCTGCCTGAGTGCCAATCAGACCGGCACGGTGTAGTTCAGCGTCATGCGACCGCCGTCGACGACGACGATCTCGCCCGTCATGTAGCTGGACGCGCTGCTGAGCAGGAAGGCCACGACGTCGGCGATCTCGGCCGGCTCGCCCAGCCGCCTCATCGGCGTGCGGCTCATGATGCGCGCCTTCGCCTCGTCGCTGGTGAGCACGGCGTTCTTCGCCAGCTCGGTGGCGATGGTGCCGGGCGCCACCGCATTCACGCGCACGCCCTGGTCGGCCAGCGCCAGCGCCATCACGCGCGTGAGCTGGTTGATGCCGCCCTTGCTGGCGTTGTAGCTGGCGATGGTGGGGATGGCCAGCGTGCCGTTGACCGAACTCATGTTGACGATGGCACCGCGGCCGGCGCGGGCCATCTCGCGCGCCACCGCCTGGCCGACGAGGAAGGAGCCCTTGAGGTTGACGGCCAGCACGGCGTCCCAGTCGGCCTCGGTGATTTCGAGGAAGGGCGCGGCCTTGAAGATGCCGGCGTTGTTGACGAGGCCGTCGACGGGCCCGAACGCGGCCTGCGTCGCGGCCAGCGCGGCATCGACCTCGGCCTTCACGGCGACGTTGCAGTGGCAGTAGATCGCCGCCGCGCCGAGTTCGGCGGCGAGCTGCCCGCCGGCGGCGTCGGCCACGTCCCACAGCGCCACGCGGGCGCCGTCGTGCACGACGCGACGCGCGCAGGCCGCGCCGATGCCCTGCGCCGCGCCGGTGACGACGACGACGCGGCCCTGCAATGCGAAGTTCACGACGCCGGCCATGCGAGCCTCCTGCTGCCTGGGTTCCCCGCGCCCGTGGCGCGCGGCGGCGGCAGTGTAGCGGGCGCCCGGCGCGGGGGTCAGGCCGCCAGCGCCTCTTCGTTGCCGCGCCTGGCGGCGCGCCGCAGCGCCACCGCGTCGGGGGTGGCCGTCGCGCCGGCGTCGAGCCGGAACACCTGCACCGCCTCGGCCACCGAAACGGCCTGCGACTGCAGCTGCACCGCCGACGCGGCGATCTGCTCGACCAGCGCCGCGTTCTGCTGCGTCAGCGCGTCCATCTGCGACACCGCCTCGTTGACCTGCGAGATGCCGGTGAGCTGCTCCTGCGCGCCGCCGCTGATCTCGCCGATGACGTGGCTGACCTGGCGCACCGTGTTCAGCGCCCCGTCCATGGTCTTCTGGGCCTCGTCGGCAAGGCGGTTGCCGGCCTCGACCTTGCCGGCCGACTCCTGGATCAGCTGCTTGATCTCGCGTGCCGCGCCGGTGGTGCGCTGGGCCAGTGCGCGCACCTCGGCAGCGACGACGGCGAAGCCGCGGCCCTGCTCGCCGGCGCGCGCCGCCTCGACGGCCGCGTTGAGCGCCAGGATGTTGGTCTGGAAGGCGATGCCGTCGATGACGCCGATGATCTCGCCGATGCGCCTGGACGAGTCGTTGATGACGTGCATGTTGCGCGCCACCTCGCCCATCGCCTCGCTGCCGCGCTGCGTGACCTCGCTGGCACGCGTGGCCAGGTCGGCGGCCTGGCGCGCCGAATCGGCGCTGTTGCGCACGGTGCTGGTGATCTCCTCCATCGACGACGCCGTCTCCTGCAGGCTGGCGGCCTGCGACTCGGTGCGCGAGGACAGGTCCTGGTTGCCGGCGGCGATCTCGCGCGTGGCGTCGCGCATGTGCTCGACCTCGTTGCGGGCGTCGCGCACGATCGAGCGCAGGTTGACGTTGAGCTGCGCCAGCGCGCGGCCGAGCCGGCCGTGGAGGTCGTCGCCGCCGGCCTCGATGCGCTGCGTGAGGTCGCCCGCGGCCATGCGATTGGCGCTGGCCAGGAGCGCGTGCAGCGGCGCCAGCGTGATCTGCCCGACCAGCCAACCTCCGAGGCCGCCGCCCGCCAGCGCCGCGCCTGCGGCCCAGGCCGCGGCCACGCCTGCCGGCGTGCCGCCGGCCAGGCCGGCCGCCA
>CAIWPS010000233.1 GCA_903914615.1 uncultured beta proteobacterium
ACCGTGTTGAAAGGCAGCTTCGGGTAGATCGAAGGGTTGATGGTGTGAGAAGACAGCGTGAACAGCACGGTGTAGCCGTCGGACGCGGCCTTGGCCACCTGGTCGGTGCCCAGCGAGCCGGCGGCACCGCCGCGGTTGTCGATGACGATGGGCTGGCCCAGCTCGGCCTGGAAGCGCTCCTGCACGATGCGCGCGATGACGTCGGTGCCGCCGCCGGGCGGGTAGGGCACGACGAAGTGGATCGGGCGGTCGGGCCAGTGCTGCTGCGCATCGGCGGCCGGTGCTGCAAGCGCTGCGCAGGCGGCCGCAGCCATCAGGGCCGCACGGGCCCAGCCATTCAGAACGCTCATAGCTGTCTCCTTCGGGGGGTCGTGGCCGGCGCCTGTGCCGGCGCCTGGGGTGATCGGAATCCCAGGTCCGCGCTGGCCGCGTCGGCGCAGGCCAGCAGCTGTTCGGTCAGCGTGCGCGCCCGCGTCCGCGCAAAGCGGATCGAAGGCACGCTCATGCCCACCGCGGCCACGGCCGTGCCGCGCGCGTCGCGCAGCACGGCACCCAGGCCGCAGACGCCGAGGCGCCATTCCTCGCGGTTCTCGGCCCAGCCGCGCGCATGGCAGCGCTGCAGCTCGGCGGCGAGCGCCTTGAAGTCGGTGAGGGTGTGGGGGGTGTGTGCCACCAGCTTGCCCAGCAAGGCCCGCAGGGCGGCCACGTCGGGCTGCGCCGCTGCCAGCAGGGCCTTGCCCGAGGCCACGCAATAGCCGGGCGCCCGGCCGCCGATGCGCGAATAGGCGGCCACCGGCAGCGGGCTGTCGAACTTGTCGAGGTAGACGATCTCGGCGCCGTCGAGTGCCGCCAGGTGGATGGTCTCGCCGCTGGCCCGGGCCAGCGCGGCCAGCTGCGGCCGCACCCGCGTGACGATGTCGGTGCACTGGCTGACCAGCGAACCCAACTCGAAAAGCCGCAGGCTGGCACGGTAGGCGCTGCTCTGCGCGTCCTGCGTCGCCCAGCCGCATTCCACCAGCGTCTGCAGGGTGCGATGGGCGTTGCTGCGCGCCAGCCCGAAGGCCTGCGCCACTTCGGCGGCGCGACAGTCGCGCTGCTGGCGCGCCAGCCAGTCGAGCACGGCCAGGCCTTTGGCGAGGGTCGAGTCCACGGGACCTTTCCTGGGGGGGAGGGAGGAGATCGCCAAATGTTCCATATATTGGAACATGAGTTCTCTATCTGGAACAGATCGTAGCCAGCCCTTGATCATGCTGTCAATGCGGTCGAACCTGCGCAGACCGACAGCGCCGTGCAGCGCCGTCGGGGCGCGGCCCGTGGCTAGCGGCGCGAACCCCGCCCGATGAGGTCGATCAACTCGCGAAACTGCGGCGTGCCGAGCGCGCCCGAGAGGTCCAGCACATGGCTGCGGCTGTAGTACGGGCTCAGGTCCAGGCCGACGCCGATGCCGTAGATCTCGGCGCCGGCTGCCTCGAAGCGCGCGACCTCGTCCTTCAGGTGGTGGTCGAGGTAGTGCGCGTCGTTGGCCAGGCCGGTGGCGCCGTCCATCGGCGAGCCATCCGAGAACACCAGCAGCAGCTGCCGTTGGTCGCTGCGCGCGCGGGCACGGCGCCGGGCCCAGGCCAGCGCCTCGCCGTCGATTCCTTCGCGGAAGAGCTCGGCCTTCAGCAGCGCGGCGATGGCGGGCCGGGCGCGGCGCCAGCCCGTGTCCGCGTCCTTGAACACCAGGTGGCAGACCTCGTTCAGCCGGCCCGGGTGCGGCGGCCGCCCCGCGCGCACCCAGTCGCGGCGCGCGCGGCCGCCGTTCCACGCCGCGGTGGTGTAGCCCAGCACCTCGCTGGCGACGCCTGCCTGTTCGAGGGCGCGCACCAGCACATCGACGAGCACGGCAACCGCCTCGATGTGCGCCTTCATCGAGCCCGAGCAGTCGATGAGCAGGGTGACGAGGCACTCGGGACGCGGGTCTTCGCGCTCGACGCGGAACAGGCGCCGCTCGGCCGGCGAGGCCACCAGCTGCGCCAGGCGGCGACCGTCGAGGTGGCCCTCTTCCTGGCCGCCGTCCCAGCCCTCGCGCGCCGGCACCGCGAGCAAGGCGTGCAGGTCGCGCGCCAGCCGCGCGACGTTGACGCCGAGGCCGGCGATGCGCCGGTCCAGACGCTCGCGGTACTCGCGCAGCAGCTCGGCTCGCACCAGGGTGGCTGCGGCCACCTCGCGGTCGTAGGCGGTGGTGAAGACGCGGTAGCCGGACGGTGCGCGGTCGAGCCACGGGCTGCGGCCGGAGATCGCGGCAGCGAAGCCAGTGTCCGCCTCCTCGCCGGTTTCGATCCACAGTGCCATGGCCGCCCGGCTGAACTCGTCGAGCCTCGACCCGGTGCGGCTGGCCTCCACTTCGACAGCGTCCAGCATCTCGGCAATGGTCTGCGCGATGGCCCGTGCGTGCACGGCGTAGGCCCGCTGATCGCTGCGGGCGCGCTTCAGGCCGGCCAGCGCGCTGCCGATCAGGGGGCCGATGCCGGCACGGGTGGCCTCGAGCAGGTCTTCGGTCGCCTCGACGACGGGCTCGCCGGTGACCCGCGCGCGGCACATCTGCGCCACCGTGTACAGCAGCAGCCCCCCCGCGCCGTCGGTGCCGCCGCCGTCGTGGAAGGCCAGCGACCAGGCCTCGAAGCCGTGGCGCAGGTTGCGGCGGGCACCCAGCATCCCCGCCGGTACCAGCGCTTCGCAGCGGAACTGCTCCAGCCACTCGAACAGCATGCGCTGCACCGGGTCGGCGGGGGCCAGGCTGGCATGCAGCGGCGCATCGCTGCAGGCCAGGCGCAGGCCGTAGCCGTCGGCGGCGCCGCGGCGCGCCACGGGGTCGTCGCTGGCCAGCGAGGCTTTCAGGTGAGGTGCGAAGCAAGGCAGTGCGCGCCGGCCGCGATGCAGGCGGCCGCCGCGGAAGTGCAGGTCGCGCTCGCCGCACCAGCCGCGTACCGCCACCGCGGCCAGCGCCTCGGTGTGCTCCTGCTCCCGGGCGCGGCGCTGCGCGTCGCTCACGTCGACCCGGCGCCGCGCGGGCACGACCCGTCGAGTTCGCGGTCGAAACAGCGCTGGAAGTATTCGGCCACCGCCGGCCGCTCGGCCTCGTCGCACTTGTTGACGAAGGACAGCTGCAGGGCCAGTGCGGCGTCCTTGAAGATCTCGATGTTCTCGGCCCAGGTGATCACGGTGCGCGGCGACATCAGCGTCGACAGGTCGCCGGCGGCAAAGCCCTTGCGCGTCAGCTCGGCGACCGCCACCATCTGCTGCACGAGCGCGGTCCCGGCCGCGCCGGCGAACGAAGGCACGCGCGCCTGCACGATCGCCACCTCCTCGTCGCGCGGCAGGTAGTCCAGCGTGGCCACGATGTTCCAGCGGTCGATCTGGGCATGGTTCAGCCGCTGCGCGCCGTGGTAGAGGCCATTGAGGTTGCCCAGGCCGACGGTGTTGGCGGTGGCGAAAAGGCGGAAGCCGGGGTGCGGCCTGAGCACCCGGTTCTGGTCCATCAGCGTGAAGCGGCCGTCGCGTTCGAGGATGCGCTGGATCACGAACATCACGTCGGGCCGGCCGGCGTCGTATTCGTCGAACACAAGCGCCACCGGGCGCTGCAGCGCCCAGGGCACGATGCCTTCCTGGAACTCGGTCACCTGCAGGCCCTCGCGCAGCACCACGGCGTCCTTGCCGACGAGGTCGAGGCGGCTGAGGTGGCCGTCGAGGTTGACGCGCACGCAGGGCCAGTTCAGCCGTGCCGCGACCTGCTCGATGTGGGTGGACTTGCCGGTGCCGTGCAGCCCCTGGACCATGACGCGGCGGTTGCGCGTGAAGCCGGCCAGGATGGCCAGCGTGACCGCGGGATTGAAGCGGTAGGCGCTGTCGATTTCGGGGACGTGCTCGCCGCCTTCGGTGAAGGCCGGCACCTGCAGGTCGGCGTCGACACCGAACAGCGCGCGCGCGCTGACGAGCCGGTCGGGGTGCAGCGCCGCCATGTCCCTCGGGTCGGTCATGGGCTCAGGCCTCGTCGATGCGGCTGAGCTCGAGCGCGGCGCGCCGCAGCGCCGGCAGCAGCCGCCTGGCCTTCGCGGCGCTCAGGCGCATGACCGGTGCCTGCACGGCAATGCACAGGTTCGACAGCCCGGCACCCGAGGGCACCCGCACCGCCGCGCACACCAACCCGGGCAGGAATTCCTCGTCGTCCAGGGCATAGCCGTCGGCCTGCACGCGCTGGATCTCCTTCTCGAGCCGGCCCAGGTCGGTCAAGGTCTTGGCGGTGTACTTCACCAGCGGCGCATGCCCCAGGAGGCGCTGGCGCTGCGCCGGGCTCATCTGCGCCAGCAGCACCTTGCCGCTGGCCGAGCAGTGCGCCGGCACGCGCGAACCCGGGTGCAGGTAGAAGCGCAGCGGCGCGGCCGTCTCGACGCGGTCGAGGTAGACGACCTCGCCGCCCGACAGGGCGGTGATGTTGCAGCTCTCGCCGATCTCCTCGACCAGCTGCCGCAGCACGACATGGCGCGCGCCGTGGTGGGTGTCGTTGAGCAGCAGGTTCTCGGCCAACCGGCGCAGGCGCGTGCCGGTGCCGTAGTGCCGGCCGTCGCCTTCGCGCTGCAGCAGGCCGGCGGCCTCGAGCTGCTGCAGCATGCGGTGCAGCGTCGGCTTGGGCAGGCCGGTCTGCTCGACCAGGGCCTGCAGCGAGTAGCGCTGGTCCTTCGCGGCGATCACTTCCAGCAGCGCGAACAGGCGCATCGTCGGCGTGTCGCCGCCGGGTTCCGCGGCTTCGGCTGGCAAGGCGGGGACGCGCTTCATGGTGGGCCCATGATAGTGGACGCGTTCCGGAAACGGCAATGCCACGTCTCACTTTCCGGAATCCCGTTGACGCCTGCAGGGGCCGTCCCTATAGTCCACCGCAATTTCCGGAACCAGGCGTTCCGGATCGTTCGCACCCGACAGGAGACCCCCTCATGAACCAGCCGCCCACTCCCGCTGCCCGCGCAGCCGTTCAAGGCGTGCAGAAGATGACCCCCTCGGAGGCTTTCGTCGAGACGATGGTCGCCAACGGCGTCCACGACATCTTCGGCATCATGGGCTCGGCCTTCATGGACGCGATGGACATCTTCGCGCCCGCCGGCATCCGCCTCATCCCGGTGGTGCACGAGCAGGGCGCCGCGCACATGGCCGACGGCTACGCCCGCGTGTCGGGCCGCCACGGCGTGGTCATAGGCCAGAACGGCCCGGGCATCAGCAACTGCGTGACGGCCATCGCCGCCGCCTACTGGGCGCACAGCCCGGTCGTCATCGTCACGCCCGAGACCGGCACCATGGGCATGGGCCTGGGCGGCTTCCAGGAAGCCAACCAGCTGCCGATGTTCCAGGAGTTCACCAAGTACCAGGGCCACGTGAACAACCCCAAGCGCATGGCCGAGTACACCGCGCGCTGCTTCGACCGTGCGATGTCCGAGATGGGGCCGACGCAGCTGAACATCCCCCGCGACTATTTCTACGGCGAGATCAGCTGCGAGATCCCGAAGCCGATGCGCGTCGAGCGCGGCGCCGGCGGCGAGAACAGCCTGCAGGCCGCAGCAGAGCTGCTGGCCAACGCCAGGTTCCCGGTGGTGCTGGCCGGCGGCGGCGTGGTGATGGGCGATGCCGTGGCCGAATGCCAGGCGCTGGCCGAGCGACTGGGTGCGCCCGTCGTCACCGGCTACCTGCGCAACGACGCCTTCCCCGCCAGCCACCCGCTGTGGGCAGGACCGCTGGGCTACCAGGGCAGCAAGGCGGCGATGAAGCTGATCGCCCAGGCCGACGTGGTGATCGCGCTGGGTTCGCGCATGGGGCCCTTCGGCACGCTGCCGCAGCACGGCATGGACTACTGGCCCAAGGACGCGAAGATCATCCAGGTCGAGGCCGACCACACCAATCTGGGCCTGGTGAAGAAGATCACCGTGGGCATCCACGGCGACGCCAAGGCCGCGGCGCGCGCGCTGGTCGCGCGCCTGCAAGGCCGGCAGCTGGCCTGCGACGCGACGCGCGACTCGCGGGCCGCGACCATCAAGGCCGAGAAGGCTGCGTGGGAGAGGGAGCTCGACGAGTGGACGCACGAGCGCGACCCCTTCAGCCTGGACATGATCGAGGAGCAGGCGAATGAGCCGGGGAACTGGCTGCACCCGCGCCAGGTGCTGCGCGAACTCGAGAAGGCGATGCCGCCGCGCGCCATGGTGTCCACCGACATCGGCAACATCAACTCGGTGGCCAACAGCTACCTGCGCTTCGAGGAGCCGCGCTCGTTCTTCGCGCCCATGAGCTTCGGCAACTGCGGTTATGCCCTGCCCACCATCATCGGTGCCAAGTGCGCGGCCATGGACCGGCCGGCCATCTCCTACGCCGGCGACGGCGCCTGGGGCATGAGCATGAGCGAGATCATGACCTGCGTGCGGCACGACATTCCCGTCACCGCCGTCGTCTTCCACAACCGCCAGTGGGGTGCAGAGAAGAAGAACCAGGTCGACTTCTACAACCGCCGCTTCGTCGCCGGCGAACTCGACAACACCAGCTTCGCCGGCATCGCCGTCGCGATGGGGGCCGAGGGCGTGGTCGTCGACAGGCTGGAAGACGTGGGGCCGGCGCTGAAGAAGGCGGTCGACGCCCAGATGAAGGAAGGCAAGACCACGGTGATCGAGATCATGTGCACGCGCGAGCTCGGCGACCCCTTCCGCCGCGACGCGCTGAGCAAGCCGGTGCGCTTCCTGGACAAGTACAAGGACTACGTCTAGCCATGCCGGGCGCGGCACGCCGCCGCCAGGCCATCGGGGCGCGGACCGGCAGCGCAGCATGACGGCAGCCGCGCACCTGCTGACGCTGAACGCGGGCTCGTCGTCGATCAAGTTCGCGCTCTTCGACGCCAGCGGGCGGGAAGGCGCCCTGCCCGTCGCGCTGTGGGTCGGCCAGGCCGACGGCCTCGGCCCGGGGCTGCAGGCCCGGCTGCAGGTGCGCGACCGCCAGGGTGGGCGGCTCCACGACGCGCCGCTTTCGGGCACCCAGGCCACGCACAGCGGGGCCATCGCAGCGCTGCTGGACTGGCGCGCGCAGCACTGCGACGACACGCCCATCGCGGGGGTCGGGCACCGCATCGTGCACGGCGGCGCAGAACACACGCACCCGGTGCGCGTGACGGAGGCCGTGCTGGCCGAGCTGACGGCGCTCGAGCCGCTCGCGCCGCTGCACCAGCCGCACAACCTGGCCGGCGTGCGCGCGGCCTTCGCGGCCTTTGCGGGCGTGCCGCAGGTGGCCTGCTTCGACACCGCCTTCCACGCCACCCAGCCGGACGTGAACCGACGCTTCGCGATCCCGCGCGCGCTTCACGACGAAGGCGTGCGCCGCTACGGCTTCCACGGCCTGTCCTACGAGTCGGTGGTTGCCCAGCTCGGCACGATCGACCCCGAGCTGCCTGGCGGCAAGGTCGTCGTGGCCCACCTCGGCAACGGGGCTTCGCTGTGCGCCATCGATGCCGGCCGCTCGGTCGCCACGACGATGAGCTTCTCCCCCCTGGACGGCCTGACGATGGGCACGCGCTGCGGCCACATCGACGCCGCCGCGGTCCTCTTCCTGCTGCAGTCCCGCGGCATGACGGCCGCGCAGGTGACGACGCTGCTGTACCGCGAGTCCGGGCTGCTGGGCCTGTCGGGCGTGTCGAGCGACATGCGCGCGCTGGAGGCCTCGGCCGCGCCCGCGGCGGCGCTGGCCATCGATCACTTCGTCGAGCAGGTGGTGCAGCAGATCGGCACGATGGCCGCGGCGCTGCGTGGCCTGGACGCCCTCGTGTTCACCGGTGGCATCGGTGAGAACGCCGGCGCCCTGCGCCGGCGCGTGCTGGCCGGCCTGGCCTGGATGGGCCTCGACGCGGCGGCCACCGCAGCCCCGGGCCCGCGGCTCACGACCGCAGACAGCCGCGTCGCGGCCTGGGTGCTGAAGTGCGATGAAGAAGCGATGATCGCGCGCCACACCGCGCGCGTGCTCAGGCACTGACACGCTTCGCCGCGGCCACGCAGTCGCGCACGAAATCGGCAGCGCCGGCACCGAGCCGCTTGTCGCGGTGCTGCACGATGGCCAGGCGCCGCAGGGCGGCCGGCAGCCGGGTCTTCAGTTCCACCATCGTCCCTTGCGCCAGCGCTTGCGCCACCGCATGGCGCGACAGGAAGCCGAGCGTGTTCCCGGCCACGACGAGTCGCTTGATGGCCTCGGGGCTGCCCAGCTCGAAGGCGATGTTCAGCTGGCCGAGATGCTCCACCAGCCAGCGGTCCGCCGCCTCGCGCGTGCCGGAGCCGCGTTCGCGCAGCGCCCAGGCCGAGTCGCGCAACTGCCTGGGCGTCACGATGCGCCCGGCGAGCGGGTGCCCCGGCGCGGCGACGATGACCAGCTCGTCCTTCATCCAGGGCCGCACGACCAGGTCGGCGTGGGTCTGCGTGCCTTCGATGAAGCCGACGTCGACGTCGAAGGCCGCGACGGCGTCGATGACGTCGCTGGTGTTGCCGATGGCCAGCCGCACCGGGCTCCTGGCGTGGCGGGCCTGCCAGGCCCCGACCAGGTCGGGCAGGATGCATTCGCCGATCGTCAGGCTGGCCGCGACGCGCAGGGGCGCCGGGTGCTCGCCCGCGAACAGCTGCTGCATGTCGGCCGCCTCGTCCAGCAGGGAGGCCGCGCGCGGCAGCAGCGCCAGGCCGTTCTCGTTGAGCACCAGGCGGCGGCCGACGCGGTCGAACAGCGGTGCGCCGAGCGCCGATTCGAGTTCGGCCAGCGCGCTGCTGGCCGCCGATTGCGAGCGTGCGACGCGCTCGGCGGCGGCGCGTGTCGAGCCGCCACGCGCGGTGGCCACGAAGACCTCGAGCTGGCGCAGGTTCAGGCGCACGCGCGAGGCGGCTGTGTGCAGGTCTGCCATCGTGCCGTGCTCCTTTCCGGATTGACCGGATTTTCAGGTCGATATGACCAAGATTGTGCGCTTTCGCCTTTCAGTCGTCGCCGCTACGATGATGCTGTGTCGCGACGCCGGCACGGCGTGCACGACCGAGGGAGATGCCCGGTGTTCAAGTTCCTGTCCCGCGAGCCCATCCACGATCCGCTCGCGTCGCCGACGCCCACCGCGGACACCGAAGTCAAGACGACCACGTGCTACATGTGCGCCTGCCGCTGTGGCATCCGCGTGCACCTGCGCGACGGCGAGGTGCACTACATCGACGGCAATCCCGAACACCCCCTGAACCAGGGCGTGATCTGCGCCAAGGGCGCCTCGGGCATCATGAAGCAGGTCTCGCCGGCGCGCCTGACGCAGCCGCTGCTGCGCAAGCCGGGCAGCGAGCGCGGGGCCGGCGAGTTCGAGCCCATCTCCTGGGACCGCGCCTTCGAGATCCTGACCGAGCGGCTCGGGCGCATCCGCGCCACCGATCCGAAGAAGTTCGCGCTGTTCACGGGCCGCGACCAGATGCAGGCGCTGACCGGCCTCTTCGCGCGCCAGTTCGGCACACCGAATTACGCGGCGCATGGCGGCTTCTGCTCGGTCAACATGGCGGCCGGCATGATCTACACCATCGGCGGCAGCTTCTGGGAATTCGGCGGACCGGACCTCGACCACGCCAAGCTCTTCGTGATGGTCGGCACGGCCGAAGACCACCACAGCAACCCGATGAAGATCGCCCTGGGCAAGTTCAAGCGCCGGGGCGGTCGCTTCATCTCGATCAACCCGGTGCGCACCGGCTACTCGGCCATCGCCGACGAGTGGATTCCGATCCGCCCCGGCACCGACGGCGCGCTGTTCATGGCGCTGCTGCACGAGCTGATCGCCAGCGACCTCGTCGACCACGCCTTCCTCAAGCGCTACACCAACGCACCGCAGCTGGTGGTGCTGTGCGAAGGCGAGCGCCAGGGCCTGTTCGCCTTCGACCCCGACCCCGCGAAGGGCCCGCCGGGCGATGGCCGGCACCCGCACAACAAGCTGGTCTGGGACAGGACCAGCGGCCGGGTGCTGAACGCCTACCCCGAAGGCATCGCCGAAGGCTGCGACCCGGCACTCGAAGGGCACTACACGCTGGCCGACGGCACGCCGGTGGCGCCCTCGTTCCAGCTGCTGCGCGAACGCGTCGCGATCTGCACGCCCGAATGGGCTGCGGCCATCACCGGGATACCGCCGGCGCGCATACGCCGGCTCGCGCACGAGATGGGCGACACCGCGCTGAAGCAGGCCTTCGAGCTGCCGGTGCCCTGGACCGACGCCTGGGGCAAGGTGCACGCGAGCACGCAGGCGCGGCCGGTGGCCTTCCATGCCATGCGCGGCGTGGCGGCGCACTCCAACGGCTTCCAGACCGTGCGCGCGCTGGCGGTGCTGATGAGCGTGCTCGGCACCATCGACGCGCCCGGCGGCTTCCGGCACAAGGCGCCCTACCCGCGCCACATCGTGCCGAACTACCGCGCCTTCAATTCGCCGGACCTGATCCGGCCCAACACGCCGCTGAACGCCGCCCCGCTGGGCTTCCCGGCGAGCCCCGAGGAACTGGCGATCAACCCCGACGGCTCGCCGCTGCGCATCGACCACGCCTTCTCCTGGGAACACCCGCTGTCGGCGCACGGGCTGATGCACAACGTGATCACGAACGCGGTCAAGGGCGACCCCTACCGCATCGACACGCTGCTGATCTTCATGGCCAACATGGCCTGGAACAGCAGCATGAACACGCTGGCCGTGCGCGAGATGCTCAACCGCAAGGACGCGAATGGCGAGCACATGATTCCCTTCCTCGTCGTCTGCGATGCCTTCCAGAGCGAGACGGTGGCCTTTGCCGACCTGGTGCTGCCCGACACGACCTACCTCGAACGCCACGATGTGATGAGCATGCTCGACCGGCCGATCTCGGAATTCGACGGGCCGGTGGATTCGGTGCGCGTGCCGGTGCTGCCGCCGCTGGGGCAGTGCAAGCCATTCCAGGAGGTGCTGATCGAGCTGGCCTCGCGACTCAAGTTTCCGGCCTTCACCACGCCCGAGGGCGGCCGCAAGTTCAGCGGCTACCCCGACTTCGTCGTCAACTTCGAGCCCACGCCCGGCATCGGCTTCCTCATGGGCTGGCGCGGCAAGGACGGCACCGAACACCTGCGGGGGGCGCCGAACCCCAAGCAATGGGAAGCCTATGCGGCGAACAACTGCGTGTTCCAGTACCACATGCCCGAGTCGATGCACTACATGCGCAACTGGAACCGCGCCTACCTGGACTTCGCCAAGGACAAGGGCTGGCGCCAGCGCAACGACCCGGTGCAGCTGGCGCTGTACTCCGACACGCTGCAGAGCTTCCGCCTGGCCGCGCAGGGCCGGAGCGCAGGCCGCCAGCCGCCCGAGGCCCTGCGCGAGCGCATTGCCACCTACTTCGACCCCCTGCCCTTCTGGTACGCGCCGCTAGAGGAAGCGGCGACCGATCTGAAGGCCTATCCGCTGAACGCCATCACGCAGCGCCCGATGGCGATGTACCACTCGTGGGACTCGCAGAACGCATGGCTGCGGCAGATCCACAGCCACAACTACCTGCAGGTCAACCCGCTGACCGCGCAGGCCGCCGGCATCGCCGATGGCGGATGGTGCTGGGTCGAGAGCCCCTGGGGCCGCGTGCGCTGCATGGTGCGCCATACCGAAGCCGTCGAACCCGGCACGGTCTGGACCTGGAACGCCATCGGCAAGGCCGATGGCGCCTGGCAGCTGGCCCCGGGCGCCGATGAGTCGCGCAAGGGCTTCCTGCTGAACCACCTGATCACCGAGGAACTGCCCTTCGCCGGCAGCGCCTCGGGGACGATCAGCAATTCCGATCCCATCACCGGCCAGGCCGGGTGGTACGACGTGCGGGTGCGCATCCGGCCGGCCGAGCCCGGCGAGCCTGAGGAAACCTTCCCGCAGATGAGCGCCGTGCCGTCGGCACCCGGCGTGCTGGGCAAGGTGGGCAGCGTGCTGAGCTACTTCGCGGGCCGGGGCAAGGCATGACCCTGCGCTGGCTTGCCGACCTGCTGCGCCCGCCTGCCGTCGCCACCGCGCCGGCCGCTGCCGAGCAGCCCTCGCCGCCGCCGCCACCCCGGGTTCGCGCCCTGCCGGGCGAGACGCTGGCCCGGCAGCTGGCACTGGTCATCGACCTCAACGTCTGCGTCGG
Source organism: uncultured beta proteobacterium (assembly GCA_903914615.1). Taxonomy (GTDB): domain Bacteria; phylum Pseudomonadota; class Gammaproteobacteria; order Burkholderiales; family Burkholderiaceae_C; genus Rubrivivax. Next base: position 12,180 of record CAIWPS010000233.1, read on the forward strand.
CTGCCACGCCTGCGTGACCTCCTGCAAGCAGTGGAACACCTCCGGCGCGGCCGGGCCGCTGGCCGACGAACGCCCCTACGGCGCCGCGCCGACCGGCACCTTCTTCAACCGCGTGCAGACCTACGAGGCGGGCACCTTCCCGGCCACCGAGACCGTCCACTTCCCCAAGAGCTGCCTGCACTGCGAAGACCCGCCCTGCGTGCCGGTGTGCCCCACCGGCGCCAGCTACAAGCGCAAGGAAGACGGCATCGTGCTGGTCGACTACGACAAGTGCATAGGTTGCAAATACTGCGCCTGGGCCTGCCCCTACGGAGCGCGCGAGCTCGACGAGGAACGCCAGGTGATGACGAAGTGCACCCTGTGCGTGGACCGCATCTACGACGAGCACCTGCCCGTGGCCGACCGCAAGCCCGCGTGCGTCAGGGCCTGCCCCACCGGCGCGCGCCTGTTCGGCGATGTCAAGGACCCGGAATCCGAGGTCTCGAAGGCGATCCGCGAGCGCGGTGGCTATGCCTTGATGCCCGAATGGGAGACGCGGCCAGCCAACCAGTACCTGCCGCGGCGCAGGACCGACCCGGTCGGGGGCGCCTCATGAACCCGGCATTCTCGGTCGTGATCTTCACCACGATCGCCGGCGCGGCACAGGGCCTGGTCGTCACGCTCGCGCTGGCGGGGCTGGCCGGGCTGCCGGTGGCGCCGGGCTTCGTCGGCGCTTGCCTGCTGCTGGCCGAGGTGATGCTGCTCTTCGGCCTCGCCGCGTCCTTCGCCCACCTCGGCCGGCCTGCCCGCGCCTGGCGTGCGGTGCTGATGTGGCGCACGTCCTGGCTCTCGCGCGAGGTCATCGTGCTGCCGTCCTTCATCGCCGTGGTCGCGCTGTGGTGGCTGGGCTTGCGCGCCGGGGTCGGCGGCCGCCTGTGGCCGCTGGCCGCCATCGCGCTTGCGCTGCTGCTGTGGTGCTGCACGGCGATGATCTACGCCTGCCTGCGCTTCATCCAGGAATGGGCGCAGCCGCTCACCGTCGCCAACTTCATCCTGATCGGCCTGTCCTCCGGCCTCGTCCTCGCAAGTGCCCTCGCCGCCTGCGCGGGCGAAGCCGGCTTGCTGCGGGTCACCGGCCCGTTCGCGCTGGCCGTCACGCTGCTGGCGGGGGCCGCGCGCATGCTCTCCTTGCGACGCAATGCCAGGCTCAGGCCCAGGTCGACGCTGCAGTCCGCGACAGGCATCGTGTCGCCGACGCTGGTGCAGAAGTCCATGGGCATGTCGGCCGGTTCGTTCAACACGCGCGAGTTCTTCCACGGCCGCACGCCCGGTCTGCTGAAGCAGGTGAAGCTGGGATTCATCGTGCTGTGCTTCGTGCTGCCGGCGCTGTGCGCCCTGTGGGGCACGATCGTCGGCCCCGGCACAGCACCCTGGCTGCTGGCGCTGCTGTGGCAGGTGCCGGGCCTGGTCGCCGAACGCTGGTTCTTCTTCGCCCAGGCCCGGCATCCGCAGAACCTGTACTACCAGGCCGTGTCATGATCCCGGCCATGGCCCGAGCCGCCTTCGCCGCAGCGTGAAACCGAGCTGATGGGCCCGCTGCTCGTTCGCGTCTTCGGCCCCTGGGTTCGCCGGGTCGACCGCGCGAGCCTGCACGCCGACCTGCTCGCCGGCATGCTCGGCGCGCTGCTGGTGCTGCCCCAGGGGTTTGCGTTCGCGACCCTCGCCGGTCTGCCGCCCGAGTACGGTCTGTACACGGCCATCGTGCCCTGCGTCGTGGCGGCCTTGTTTGGGTCCAGCTGGCATGTCGTCTCGGGACCGACGAATGCGAATTCGCTGGCCCTCTTCGCCACCCTGGCGCCCCTGGCGGCGGTGGGCTCGCCGGCCTACATCCAGCTCGCGCTGGCGGTCACGGTGCTCGTCGGCCTGATGCAGTGGCTGATTGGCGCGCTGCGGCTGGGTTCGATCGCCAACTTCATCTCGCCGGCCGCCCTGCGCGGCTTCATGACCGGTGCGGCGGCGCTGATCGCCTTGCATGCGCTGACCGACCTGCTCGGCCTGCCCGCGCCGCCGGGCCACGGCAGCATGGCGCTGCTCGTCCATGTCGGCACGCACATGCCGTCGGCGCAGCCCGCAGCCCTGATCGTCGGCGCGGCCACGATCGCGGCCCTGGTGGTGTTCAGGCAGCTGCTGCCGCGCCGGCCCTACATGCTGCTGGGGCTGGCCGCGGGCGGCCTGACGGCCCTGCTGCTCAACGGCCTGACCACGGGGCCGGGGTGGGCCAGGGTGGCGGTGGTCGGCAGCATCCCGCCCATCGTGCCCCGCTTCCACTGGCCGGGCGTGGCGCTGGGCAGCCTGCCGGACCTGGTCTCGATCGCCTTCGCCCTGACCATCGTCGCGCTCGGCCAGTCGATCTCGATCGCCAAGGCCGTGGCCGCACGTTCGGGCCAGGCCATCGACGCCAACCGCGAGTTTCGCGGCCAGGGGCTGTCGAACATCGTCGGCGGCTTCTTCTCTTCCTACGTGTCCTGCGGCTCGCTGAACCGCTCGATGCCCAACCTGGAAGCCGGCGCGCGCACGCCGCTGGCGGCCGTCTTCGCGTCCCTGTGGCTGCTGCTGCTGATCGCCTTCACGGCACCGGTGCTGGCGCTCATCCCCGTGCCCGCCATCGCCGCGCTGCTGATGCTGATCGCGTGGTCGCTGTTCGACATCCCGGGCTGGCGGCGGCTGTGGCAGCACGGCCGCCAGGACTTCGCGATCGCCGCCGTGACGGCCGTGGCGACGGTGACGATACGCATCGAGATGGCGATCCTGCTCGGCACCATCCTCTCGCTCGTGAGCTACCTGTACCAGAGCTCGCGGCCCTTCATGCGGGTGATGGGCTTCGACAGTGCCGACGCCGAACGCCCCTTCGTCGTGCGCGCCGACGTCGCCGCGCCGCTGCCCGAATGCCCGCAGCTGAAGATGGTGCGGATGGAAGGCGACGTCTACTTCGGTGCGGTCTCGCACGTGGCCGACCAGCTGCGCGAACTGCGCGAGGCGCCCGAAGCCGCCCGCCACCTGCTGATCATGGCCAAGAGCATGAACTTCATCGACCTTCCCGCGGCCGAACTGTGGCGCGGCGAGATGCTGGCGCGCCGCGCCGCGGGCGGCGATCTGTACTTCCACCGGCCGCGCCCGCGGGTGCTGGCGCTGTGGGAACGCATCGGCTACCTGGCCGAACTCGGCAGGGACCACATCTTCCCGACCAAGCGCGCGGCCATCGCGACGATCTTCGAGCGCGTCGATCGCCGCATTTGCGCCAGCTGCACCGCGCGCGTCTTCAGCGAGTGCAAGGCCCTGCCTCCGGCGGCAAGGGAACTTTCGCCGCGCTGATCACCGGGCCGTCGGGCCGGGCACCACCGCCAACGGCGAGCGCCGCGCCGCCGCGCCGATCAGGCCGGCGCTGGCGGCCGAGACCACGCCCGCGAACAGGACGTACATGCACAACTGCCATGGCGCGTTGCCGCCCGACTTGATGAGCGCCGTGGCGATGAGGGGCGTGATGCCCGAGGCGAAGATGCCCGAGAACTGGTAGACGAAGGAAATGCCGGTGTAGCGCACCTTGGCGTCGAAGAGGTCGCAGAACAGCGCCGCCTCGGGGCCGTAGACAGAGGCGTACAGGATGCCCAGGGGCACGACGATGGCCAGCCAGATCCACAGCACGTTGCCGCCCGAATTCGTCATCAGCCAGAAGCCCGGGAAGGCCGACAGCGCGGTGATCAGCGAGCCCCACAGGTAGACCTTGGGGCGGCCGATGCGGTCGGACAGGCGGCCGAACCAGGGAATGGTGAAGATCATCACCACGGCGGCGGCCATCACGCCCAGCAGCGCGTCGGTGCGGCTGATTTTCAGGGTGCCGACCAGGTAGCTGATGGAGAACACCCCGAAGACGTTGAAGAACACGCCGTCGATGTAGCGCGCGCCCATGCCCTTGAGCACGTTGCCGGGGTAGCGGCGGACCATGTCCATGAAGGGAATGCGCGAGGCCTCGTTGCGGGCCTTGACGGCCGCGAATTCGGGCGTCTCCTGGATCGTCAGGCGGATGTACATGCCCACGGCCACCATCACGCCCGACAGCAGGAAGGCGATGCGCCAGCCCCAGGCCAGGAACTGCGCGTCGTTCAGCAGCGAGGACAGCAGCGCCACCGTGCCCGACGCCAGGCACAGTCCGATCGCCAGGCCGACCTGCGGCAGCGAGGCGTAATAGCCGCGCTGCTCCCTGGGCGCGTACTCGTAGGCCATGAGCACGGCGCCGCCCCACTCGCCGCCCAGGCCGATGCCCTGCAACACGCGCAAGAGCAGCAGCAGAAGCGGGGCCGCGACGCCGATCTGCGCGTAGGTCGGCAGCAGTCCGATCAGGAAGGTGGCCACGCCCATGATCATCAGCGTCATGACGAGCATGGTCTTGCGCCCGATGCGGTCGCCGAAGTGGCCGAAGATGACCCCGCCCAGCGGGCGCGTGACGAAGCCCACGGCAAAGGTCACGTAGGCGAGCAGCGTCGACACCACGGGGTCGCCCGCCGGGAAGTACAGCTTGTTGAAGACGATGCCGGCGACCACGCCGTAGAGGAAGAAGTCGTACCACTCGATGGTGGCGCCGATCACCGCCGACACCACCACCCGCCGGATCGCCTTCTGGTCTGTTGCGTTCATCGCTGGTCTCCGTTGTCTTCGTTGTCTTCGTTTTCGTTCCGTGGCCTGGGACCGCGGCGGCCCCGGGGACCGCCACCGTCAGGCCTGCCGCGCGGCGTCCTCGCGGATCATGTCGACGGCCTTCTCGGCCATCATCACGGCAGGAGCGTTGGTGTTGCCCGAGACCAGCGTGGGCATGGCCGAGCAGTCGACCACGCGCAGGCCCGCCATGCCGTGCACGCGCAGCCGGGCGTCCACCACGGCCAGCGCGTCGCTGCCCATGCGGCAGGTGCCGGTGGGGTGGAAGATGGTGGCGCCATGGTTGCGGCAGAACTCGAGCAGCGCCGCGTCGTCGGCCACGTCCGGGCCGGGTTTCACTTCGCGCTTGACGTAGGGGCGCATCGCCGGCGAAGCGGCGATGGCGCGCGCCGCCTTCATGCCGGCGACGGCCGTGCGGCGGTCCAGGTCGGTGGCCAGGTAGTTCGGCTGCATTTCCGGCGGCTCGAAGGGGTCGGTCGAGCGGATGCGGATGTGGCCGCGCGACTCGGGGCGCAGCTGGCAGACCGACATCGTGAAACCCGGGTAGGGGTGCACCTTGCCGCCCGCCATGTCGGCCGAGAGGGTGGCGACGTGGAACTGGATGTCGGGCGTGCGCGCCTCGCCCGGCAGCGCGCGCATGAAGCAGCCGCCCTGGTTGATGCCCACCGCCAGCGCCCCGCGGCGAAACAGCAGCCACTGCAGGCCGAGCCCGACCTGGCCGAAGACCGAGTTGAGCTGGTCGTTCGTCGTGATCGGCCGCGTGCACTCGAAGCCCAGGCGCATCTGCAGATGGTCCTGCAGGTTCTCGCCGACCCCTGCGGCATCGACGACGACCGGAATGCCATGCCGCTGCAGCAGGGCCTGGGGGCCGATGCCCGACAGCTGCAGCAGTTGCGGCGACTGGATGGACCCGGCCGCGAGCAGCACCTCGGCCGAACAGCGCGCCAACTTCATGGCGCCACCCTGGCGGTAGCGCACGCCGACCGCCCGCCGTCCTTCCAGCACCAGGCCGGCCGCGAAGGCACCGGTCTCGATGCGCAGGTTGGTGCGGCGGCGGGCCGGGCCCAGGTAGGCCCCGGCCGTGCTGCAGCGCCAGCCCCGGTGGGTGGTGAGCTGGTAGTAGCCGGCGCCTTCCTGCCGCGCACCGTTGAAGTCCTCGGTGCGCGGCACGCCCGTCTGCGCCGCGCCGGCGATGAAGGCCTCGATCAGCTCGTGGCGCGCGCCGATGTCGGACACCTTCAGCGGCCCGTCGGCCCCGTGCAGCGGCATCGCGCCGCGCTGGTTGCCTTCGGACCTGACGAAGTAGGGCAGCACGTCGTCGTAGGCCCAGCCGGCGTTGCCCTGTGCGGCCCAGCCGTCGTAGTCCTCGCGCTGGCCGCGGATGTAGATCAGGCCGTTGATCGAACTGCTGCCGCCCAGCGTCTTGCCGCGCGGCCAGTAGATGCGCCGGCCGTTCATGTTCGGGTCGGGGTCGGTGTGGAAGCACCAGTTGTAGGTCTCGCTCCACATGCTCTTGCCGTAGCCGATGGGCAGGTGGATCCACAGCGACCGGTCGGGCGGCCCCGCTTCGAGCAACAGCACGCGCGTGGCCGGGTTCTCGCTCAGGCGGCCGGCGAGCACGCAACCTGCGGAGCCCGCACCGACAACGATGTAGTCAAAGTCTGCGCTCATGTCGGGCCGGGTCGGTCGGGCGCAGAAATGGAACGCCCTGGTGCGGATTCGGACTTGCTGGCCGGATCGTAGGGCTTAGTATTTCGGAACTCAACGTTCCATTTTCCAAGACTTACCCTAGGGCCCCGTCACGTGCGAAGGCCATCGGCCGGCGGCCGCGGCCTCGCCCAGGGCCTGCCCGCGCCACAGCAGCTTCAGGCCGCGAGCATGACCAGCGGCTGCTCGCTGGCGGCGCACAGCAGCTGCGCCGCCTGCGGCGCCGCAAGCGGGCGCGACAGCAGGTAGCCCTGGCCGATCTGGGCACCCAGCTGGCGCAGCAGCTGCAGTTGCTCGACGGTCTCGATGCCTTCGGCAATCACCTTCTTGCCCAGCGACCGGCCAAGGCCGCAGATGGCGCGCACGATCTCGACGTCTTCGGGGCTGCGGCTCATCCCGGCGACGAAGGAACGGTCGATCTTCAGGCTCTCGATGGGCAGCCGGCTCAGGTAGGCCAGCGACGAATAGCCGGTGCCGAAGTCGTCGACGGAGAAGTGGATGCCCAGTTCGCGGAAGGCATGGATGGTCTGCAGCGCCGCCTGCAGGTCGCGCATCAGCGTCGTCTCGGTGATCTCCAGCGTGATGTGCCGGGCGGCCCGCGGGTAGCGCGCGCGCAGGGCCTTGACCTGGTCGACGAAGTCGGTGCGCATGAGGTCATGGCCCGAGATGTTGATGTGCATGTCCAGCGCCGTGCCCACGGCCACGGTTTCCAGCCAGGCCTGCAGGTGCGACAGGGTTTCCTCGATCACCCAGTCGGTCAGCGCGCCGACGTAGCCCGACTCCTCGGCCAGCGCGAAGAAGACGGCCGGGTTCACGGGCCCGCGCTGCGGGTGGGTCCAGCGGGCCAGGGCCTCGAAGCCGCACAGCACCAGCGGTTCCAGCTGGAACAGCGGCTGGAACACCAGGCTCAGCTGGCCCTCGCCGATGGCATGCCGCAGGTCGGCTTCGAGTGCCAGCTTTTCCGCCGCGCGCTCGTGCATGGCGCTGTCGAAGACGACGACCCGGCAGCGTCCGCCGGCCTTGGCCTCGTACATCGCCAGGTCGGCGTCGCGCAGCACCTCGTCGACGCTGCGGCTGCCCAGTTCGCTGAAGGTCAGGCCGATGCTGGCCTCGGGCAGCACTTCGCTGCCCATGATGAGCACGGGCTTGCGCAGCGCCTCCAGCAGGCGCTGGGCCATGTGCAGGCCGACCTCCGGTTCGCCGATGTCGCTGAGCAGCACAGCGAACTCGTCGCCGCCGAGCCGGGCCACGACGTCGCTGTGGCGCACGCCTGCGCGCAGGGTCGCCGCCACCGCACGCAGCAGCTGGTTGCCGGCGTTGTGCCCCAGGCTGTCGTTGACGAGCTTGAAGCGGTCGAGGTCCAGGAACATCACCGCGAACTGGTGTCCGGGCGTCTGCCTCTGGCGCTCGACCGCCGCTTCGAGCTGCTCGCGGAAGTTGGAGCGGTTGGCCAGGCCGGTGAGGTCGTCGTGGAAAGCGATGTGCTGCAGCCGGTTCTCCGCGCGGCGACGCAGGCTGACATCGTGGAACTGGTAGATGACGCTGCGGCCTGCCGCCTCGGGGTCGTCGAAGTTGCCGCAATGCACCTCGACCCACCGCGGGGCGCCGTCCGGTGCCGTCAACTCCAGTTCGACGATCTCCGCCAATGGCGCGACGTGGCCGCCGCTGGCGGCCCTCAGTCGAAGCGCCTGCGCCGGGTCGAAGAGCACAGCAAGGGGCCGGCCCAGGATCTCGGCCGGGGTGCGGCCGAAGAGCTGGCACATCGCATCGTTGACCTGCACCACGCCCAGCTGCGGCCTTTCGATGGCCATGCCGATGGCGGCGTGCGTGAACGAGGCGATGAAGCGCTGCTGGTTGATCGCGGCCTGGCGCTCGGCCTGCGCCACCGACCGGTCCTGGCTCTGGCGTTCGGATTCGCGGCGCCGCAGGTCCAAGCGCACCAGCAGCACCAGCAGCAGCATCGCCGCCCCCGCCAGCCCGAGGACCGACGGGCCATAGCGCAGGGCGTTGAGCTGCAGCAGGCCGGCCAGCAGCGCCGAGCCCAGCGCCACCGCGCCGAAGCCGGTGTGCTCCAGCACCCAGGCCGGCGGCCACAAGGGTGCGCCGCCCTTCATGCGCATCATCGCCACCAGCGGCACCATCGTCAGCAGCAGCGGCACCAGGCCCACGGCGCACAGGGCGGCCAGCGTGGCCGGGCCGGCGTCCAGCCCGGCAGTGGCGGCGGCGCTGCGCGTGGCCTCGAAAGCCAGGCCGCAGACGGCCATGGCTGCCATCGCGGCCGCCGGCGAACTGATGCGGCTGCTCAGCCGCCGGGACGTGCGCGTCGTGCCGATGGCTGCGTCCAGCCCCGCGGCAAGAACGGCCGCCGGCGTGCCCAGGGCGGCCAGCACGATGAAGACGAAGACGTCGGCGACGCTCAAGGAATACTTGCTGCGCGGAATCTGCATCGCAAAGGTGCTGGCCAGGGCCACCAGGACGAGTGCCGCGCCCGTTGCGGACCAGGGCACCGCGGACGGCGCGAACAGGGCCCACAGCGCCCATGCCAGGGCCGCTGCGCCCGCGCCGACGATGGCCAGCCACAGGACCGCCGCCGACGTGGGGTAGTCGAACAGCACGGCCTGCCGCAGCCCGCTCCAGGACAGGGCGAGGCGCGTGGCGGGCTGCAGGGGGACGGGTTCTGAAG
>CAIWPS010000234.1 GCA_903914615.1 uncultured beta proteobacterium
GGTGCCTGCGGAAGAGGCCGGCCGCGGCCGCTGGGGCCGCGCCTTCCTGCAGGCCATCGACTGGGCGCTGAACCCCGACCCGGCGCGGCGGCCGCAGAGCGTGGCCGAATTCCGCCGCGCGCTATGCGCCGACCATCTCTCCAGCCTGGCCCTGCCCGAAGCGCTGCAGCGCGGCGATTCGCAGCTGGAGGCCGAAGCCCGCGCGCCGCGCGAGCGCGTGCAGGCCCGCCTGCGCCGCGGCCTGCGCACGCTGCACACGCCGCGCGACTGGCCGCTGGCGCTGAAGCTCTCGCTGGCGATGGTGGCCACCGCGCTGCTGCCGATGGCGCTGACCGCGGGCTACAACCTGCAGCAGAGCCAGGCTGCGCTGGGCGAGGCCGAGCTGCGCTTCGTCGAGCAGATGGCCCACAGCACGGCCGGCCGCATCGCGCAGCTGGTGGCCGACAACCGGCACCTGCTGCGTTCGCTGGGCACCGACGGCGACTTCGCCGCGCTGCTGCTCAAGCCCGACGAGGCGGCGCATGCCGAGATGCGCGACAAGCTGGCCCAGCTGGCGCAGGCCAACCCCGACGTGCAGCTGCTGATGCTGCTGGACGCAGCCGGCACGGCGGTGGCGGCCAGCGATGCCTCCCTGCAGGGCCGCAGCTTTGCCTTCCGCAGCTACTTCCAGGAGGCGCTGCGCGGCGGCTCGTTCGCGTCGGGCTACAACGTCGCGGCCCTGGGCAGCAGCGCCGGCGAGCCAGGCGCCTTCTATGCCGAGCCGGTGCGTGCTGGCGACGGCCACCCTGCAGGCGTGCTGGTGCTGCGCGTCCGCGGCGCGGCCATCGGCGCCATCCTGGCCGAGGTGGGCCACGATTCGGCGCTGACGCCCATCCTCGTCGATGGCGACGGCGTCATCCTGCAGCACCCGCGGCCCGGGATGCTCTACCGCAGCCTGGCGCCTTTGCCGGAGTCGACGCTGGCGGCCCTGCGTGCCGACCAGCGCTTCGGCCGCGACCGCATCGACAGCCTGGGCGAGACCGCGCTGGCCCAGGCGATGGACGGCGCGCGCAGCACCGGCCACCTCAGCTACCACTCGGCGCAGCTGGGTGCCGACGAGATCGCCGGCTACTCGCCGGTGGCCGGCAGCGACTGGGTCGTGGGCGTGGTCGAGCCGCGCGCCACCTTCGAAGCACCGCTGCGGCGCCTGAAGACCGTGCTGGGCTGGAGCGTGGCGCTGGTGGGCCTGCTCTTCACCGGCCTGGCGCTGCGCTTCGCGCGCGGCATCGTGCGACCCATCCGCGGCCTGACCGCAGCGGCCGACGCACTGAAGGCCGGTGACTACGCCGGCGCCACCGTCGACGTGAAGAGCCGCGACGAGGTCGGGCAGCTCGGCCGCACCTTCAACGTCATGATCGACGTGCTGCGCCAGCGCGACCGCGAGCGCAAGCGCGACTGACACCCGGGCTCGTGCAGCTGCGCAGTTCCGGTTCCCCGGGGCCGCTCACTTGCCGAAGTAGGATAGGTTGACAACCGCCCCTTGCAGCTTGCCTCGTCCGATGACCTCAGCAGTACCTTCGTCCCGGGGCGCCGCTTGGCAGCTGCGGATCGACGGCCACCCGCGGTTGATGGCCGCCGACGGCAGCGAGATCCGCCTGGGACGCCACGACGGGGTGATGCTGGCCTATCTGGCGCACGAGGGGCCCACGGCGCGCGAGAAGCTGCTTTCGCTGCTCTGGCCGGACGAGCCGCTGCCGGCCTTGCGGGGGCGCCTGCGCCAGCGCGTGTTCGCGCTCAAGCGCAAGCTCGGCACCGAGCCGGTGGAGGGCGCGACCATCCTCAGCCTGGGTGCCGGCATCGGGTGGGCGGGGCTGGCCATCGGGCCCGATGACCGTGCGCCGCTGACGGACGAGAACCTCCACGGGCTGCCCGACCTGGGGGAGTGGCTGGCGGTGCTGCGCGACCGTCAGCAGACCCTGCAGCGCGACCGCCTTGCCGAGCAGATCTCGCTGCTGGAGCGCGAGGGCCAATGGGCGCAGGCGCTCGTCCTGGCGGACAGGCTGGTCGCGCTCAGCCCCTTGCACGAGCATGCGCACCGCCGGCGCATGCGCCTGCACTACCTGCGCGGCGACCGCGCGGCCGCGCTGGCCGCCTTCGACCAATGCGAGCGGGTGCTCAAGGACGAAGTCGGCACGCGGCCTTCGGCCGAAACGCTTGCCCTGCTCGGGCAGATCGAGTCATCGACCACGCTCACCGATGCCGCGCAGCGGGCCGCGGTACCGGTGACCGTGCTGCGGCCGCCGCGCCTGATCGGGCGCGAGCCGGAGTGGCGCCGCCTGCAGGCAGCCTGGCAGGCCCTGCATGCGGTCGTGGTCATCGGCGAAGCCGGGCTCGGCAAGAGCCGCCTGCTCTCGGACATGGCGTCGGCTCACGGGCTGGCCCGGGGGAAGGTGGTGATGGTCTCGGCCCGTCCGGGCGACGAGCGCGTGTCGTATGCGGTCCTCGGCCGCCTGCTGCGCGCCCTGCTCAAGCGCGAGGGCCACATCGCACCTGCAGCCTGGGTTGCGGCGGAACTGGCGCGGCTGCTGCCGGAACTGGGTGCGGCCATGGTGCCGGATGCCGAGACCAGTCCAGCCCGCCTGGCCAGCGCCGTCGAACACCTCGTCGTCCAGGCGCGGGACACCGGCCTGGACGCCGTGATCCTGGACGACCTGCACTTCTGCGACACGGCCACGCTCGAGGTGGCACAGCTGCTGGCCGCGGCATCCACCGGCGTGCGCTGGCTGGTCGCGATGCGGCCGTCCGAGGTGGCGCCCGCGGTGCAGGCCTATGTCGATGAGCTGGTAGGCAGCTCCCGGGCCGAGACCCTGGTGCTGCAGGCGCTGAACGTGGCGCAGATCGCGGAGCTGCTCGATACCCTGCAGATCCCGGGCATCGACGGCACGGCGCTGGCCGTGCCCTTGCGCCAGCGCACCGGGGGCAACGTCCTGTACCTGCTGGAGACGCTGAAGGCGCTGCTGCAGCGCGCCGGCCCCGATGGCGCAGCCACCGACGCGCTGGCGCGGCTGCCCATCGCGCCCAACGTCGGCCGGCTCATCGAGCAGCGAGTCAACCGCCTCAGCCCCGCCGCCGTGCGCCTGGTGCGATGCGCCGCCGTGGCCGGCAGCGACTTCTCGGCCGCGCTCGCGTCGCAGGTGCTGGGCGTGCGGCCGCTGGACCTCAGCGACGCGTGGGCCGAACTCGAGGCCGCGCAGATGCTGTCTGACGGTGCCTTCGCCCACGACCTCATCTTCGAATGCGTGCTCGCCACGGTGCCTCCCGTCATCGCCGAGGCCTTTCATGGCGAGGTCGCGGCGTGGCTCGACTCACAGCAAGCCGACCCCACCCGCATCGCCCACCATAGGCAGCAGGCCCGCCAGTGGTTGCCGGCGGTCGCTGCGTGGACGCAGGCGGCCGCATCGGCGGCACGCCAGGGTCGCCACGCCGACCAGGCAGGCTGCCTGGCCCTGGCCGCCGGGTGCTTCGGCGAGGCATCGGACCCGGACCGCCGCGTTCAGGCCCTGCTCGACCGTGCGGCGGTGCTGGTGCAGTACGAGGTCGGCGAGCAGGCGCTGTCGGCACTGGCCGATGCGGAACGCGAACTGCGCACGGATCGCCACCGCCTGGCGCTGCTGAACCTCCGCATGGCACTGGCCAACCTGCGCAGCGAGTTCGACACCACGCTGGCGCTGGCGCCGGGCGCGCTGGCGCTGGCCGAGACGCTCGGCGACGACGTGGCGGTCTTCGAGACGACGATGCAATGGTGCGGCCCGCTCACGAAGTGCTACCGCGCATCGGAGGCGCTGGCACTGTTCGCCAAGCTGCGGCCGTGGGTCGAGGCCCAGGCGAGCCCGGGCCAGAAGTACGAGTTCTGGAACGGCCTGGCCCTGGCACTGGATTTCGACAACCGGCTGGCCGCATCGCTGCAGGCTTCCCAGGCCAGCTTCGACGTCGCCCAGGCCATGGACTCGCAGTTGCTGCCCCAAGCCCTGAACAACATGGGCTACACCTGCGCGAAGATGGGCCAGCTGGAGCGCGCGGCCGACTTCGCGCGCCGCGTGCTGACGCTCAGCCGCAGCCGCGCCGACGACTTCGACACCACGGGCCTGGGCCCGGTCATCCGCCTGGCGCTCGGCCATCATCTGCGCAACCTGGGCTGCTACCGCGAGGCCATCGGGCTGATGGAGGAGGCCCTTCAGGGCTTCGAGGCCGGTGGCTCCGCCATGCTGGTCGCACCGGTGCAGAACCAGCTGGCGCTGACCTGGGTGCAGCTGGGTCAGCCCGGACGCGCCCAATCGCTGGTCTCTGCCGACCTGCCGGACCAGAACCCGGTGCCGCAGGCGCAGCGCCTCGCGTTCCGGGCCCTGGTGCTGCACGCCCTGGGGCGCCCGGGGCTGGACGAGATCCGGCAGGCGCTGGCCCTGGTGCCCAACCCCGACAGCCTGGCGCATCGCATGTGGACGCTGGTGGCCACGGCGCTGGTGCCGCCACCCGAAGGCGAGGGCCTGGCCGTCAGCCTGGCAGCCTGGGCTTCGGAGCGGGAACGACTCGGTCTGGCGCTGGCTGCGCACGGCCGCGCCGCCCGTTGCGCCTATGCGCAAGGTGACTGGCAACGGGCCGTGCCCCAGGTCGAAGCGGCGATGCGCCTGGCGCGCGAAGTGAAGCCCGACATCTACTACCTGCCCGAACTCTGGTGGACGGCCGTGCAGGTCTACGAAGCCGCCGGACGCGGCGACGAACGGCGTGCCATCCTGAGAGACAGCGCCGAGTGGGTCATGCGCATCGCACGCGAGCAGGTGCCGGATCCTTTCCGGAACACGTTCCTGCAGCGCAACCCGTTCAATGCCCAGCTGCTGCGTTGGGCGGAAGTGCCGGCACTGCGCTCGTGAGCCACGCGGACCTAACGCGAAACTAACGCGCCGCTGCTAGTTTCGCTTCCGAGTCGCAAGGCGACTGCGCCTTGTCATCCGTCTGAACCTCCGCACGGGCCCCATGGGCGGCGGGGCAGGACGCACAGATTCGGAGTCGACCATGTCCACGCACCCGCTTGCGCCCCGCGCGCCATCCCCGGCTCATGGCCGCCGCCTCGGGATGCTTTCGGCCCGCATCGGGCAGGTCGGGCCGCGGCAGGCCGGCCTTCGGTCTTCGACGTCGCGGTGGATGGAGGTTCGGCCGGCGGGCTTGCTCGTGCTGCTGGTCGCTCTGCTCACGGTCCTGCCGGCCCGCGCACAGTTGCTGGACATGCTCAAGGACAAGGCCGCAAAGGCCCTGCAGAAGAAGGCCGAAGGCAAGCCTGAGGAGCCCGCAGCGAAGGCAGGGGCTACCACGACGGCAGGCGTTCCTGCAGGCGGCGCGACGGGCAGCGGCGAGCCGGTGGCCGCTGCATCGCCCTCGTTGCAGGCCTACCAGGGCTACGACTTCGTGCCCGGCGACACCATCGCTTTCGAGGACAGCTTCGAGACCGACGAGGACGGGGAGTTTCCGGCGCACTGGAATCAGGGCGACGGTCAGGGCGCGGTCAATGCGTTCGCAGGTCGAAAGGCGTTCACGCTGACGGGCGAAAGCCTGAGCCAGGTGAGCCCGGCCATCAAGGCGCCGAAGTACCTGAGCGACAGCTGGACGCTCGAGTTCGACACCTATGCGATCGACGGCGTCGAGCTGCCGCGGATCTATCTCAATCCGGACAACAGGGTGCGCGGCCCCGCGAACTTCGCCTGGTCCGACTGGCTCGCGATGATCCATCTGAGCAAGAACAACTTCGGCGACCTGCAAATCCAGACGCACACGAAGGACCACGCCAACGAGCTTGCCTTGCAGGTCGCGAACCCCGAGTTCATGCGCAAGCCCAGCTTCCGCAACCAGTGGCACCACATCGCCGTCGCCTACCGCGAAGGGCGCCTGAAGGTCTACGTCGACCAGTTCCGCATCTACTCGCTTCAGGACCTTGGCGTACGGCCGCAGGCGATGGCCCTGGGAGCGGCCGGAGACCGCACCAAGCCGGCGGTGATCGCCAATGTGCGCATCGCCAACGGCGCCGGCATCAAGCTCGTCGACAAGAAATTCACCGACGCCAGGATCGTCGCCCACGGCATCAACTTCGACAACGACAAGGCGACGCTCAGGCCCGAGAGCATGGGCACGCTCAACCTGGTGGTCGACATCCTGAAGAACAACCCCGACGTCGGCTTCGAGGTCCAGGGGCACACCGACAGCAGCGGTGGCGCTGCGCACAACCTCGCCCTGTCGCAGCAGCGCGCCGAGGCGGTCAGGCAGCAGCTCGTCGCCATGGGCGTGGACCCGGCGCGCCTGCGCGCGCAGGGGCTGGGCGACACGATGCCGATCGGCGACAACGCGACGCCGGCTGGTCGCGCCAACAACCGACGTGTGGAATTCGTGACCTTGGCGACCCCGCTTCGTTCCCAGTCGACGGCGCTGGCGCCCACCGGGCGGTGATCCGAGCCTCCGGCACCCCGGGTCCGAGCGGGTTCTCCGGCCGCCGGGCGCGATCCCTAACGCTCTGCTGACGCACCCTCGCTAACGTTCCGGACCTGGGGCTTTCATGGCCCTGCAGGAGGTTCACGCCGCAGGCCGAGCGGCGGGGGCCGGGTGGCGCAACGGTGCAGCGGGGAGCACGTGATGGCTGGCAATACTTTCAAAGGGCAGCGGCAAGGTGTTGGGGCGGGCCACAAGCCGGCACACCGCCGCGTCTGCGCAGCGCGCAAGCCCTTGCGCACGGCGCTGGCGGCGGCCGCCGCGGTCCTGGCGCTGCAGGGCAGCACCGCCGCCTTGGCCGACGGGTGTGACCCCGCCACCTTGGTCTGCGATCTGACATTGCCCGCAGTTCCCGTCTATTCCCTGGCGAGCAGCTGGCTGCTCGATGGCTACTCGCTGGTGATGCGGGCGCCGCAGGGACAAACCCAGGTGAGGGTCTTCGACGCCTCCATGAGGAGCGGCGGGCTCTCGCTGGCCAGCGACCAGTTCGGTCCCCTGATCTTCGACTTCATCGGCAGCACGCACCTGATCGGGCGCGAGATTCCGACGGGCACGCGGGCGGACGATTTCTCCGTCAGCGCCAGCATCTTCGACACCCAGGGGCTGGTGTTGACGAACCACGGCAATTTCATCCAGGAGGGCAGCGGGCAGTTGGCGCTGGTGCAGAACGCCAGCTTCCAGAACGTGGCGGGCTTCAGCTATTCGATCCTGAACGACAAGGGCATCGTGGGCACGCCGGGCGTGCAGACATCGTTCGACAACCTGGGCAGCTTCTTCAAGTCGGGCGGTACCGGCACCAGCGCCATCGGCACCCCTTTCAACCAATACGGCGGGACGCTGTCGGTTTCCACCGGCCAGGTCCAGCTCAACGGCGGCGGCACCCAGGGCGGCATCTACAACGGGGCGGCAACGACCGCGAGCTTCGTCTCCAACAGCGCCGCGCCCTACGGCATCGTCTTCTCCGCGGGGTCGGCCAACCCCTACACCGGCGCACCCGAGGCCTTCGCCTTTGCGGGTGGCGTCACGACCAGCGGCACCGGCGCCCTGCTGGTGGATAGCGGCACCACGCTGCAGGTCAAGGGGACCTGGGATCAATCGGCGAATTTCTCGAACCAGGGGACGATCCAGGTCCTGCCCCGCGATTCGGTCCTTCAGCCCTACACCGATGTCGAGCAGAACGGCACCCTGGTCAACCTTCCCCTGGGCCAGATCCATCTCGCCAGCGGCACCCTCTTCAACCAGAACGGGGTGCTGGTCAACCAGGGCTTGATGACCATCGAAAGCGGGGCGTTCTTCAGCTATGCCTCGGCCACCCCGTCGACGCTGTTCCGCAACGAAGGGGAACTCAATGTCCGCAGCGACGGTGCCCTGTTCCTGAACCTGGACAACCGTGGCAGCTTGAATGCCATCGATGCGGGACTGAACGTCGCCAACGTGCTGACGCTCAGCGGCGGCACCGCCCGGGTCCAGGGTGTCACGCTGACGCCGGCGGGCCTGGTCCAGACCGTCAACCCCCAGGGTGGCAGGCTGGAACTGGATCAGGCTTTGCTGCAGGTGGGCAACGGGCTCCTGGTCGCCGACCCGGCCACCGGCCAGAACACGGTCCTTGCGCCTGGCGCGAATCTGGTCCTGCGCCATGGCGCCGTCCTGCAGCTCAGCGAGCTCCACGGGGGCGGCTCGCCTGGCGCGCCGGCACCGACCCTGAGCAGCAATGCCGGCGACGTGGAACTGCACGACACCGCAAGCATCGTCGGCCGGGACAACGGCAATGCCCTGGTCTATCTCAATGAAAACCAGGCCACCGCGACCTTGTCGTTGCAGGACGGCGCGCAGCTGACCCTGAACGGCGGCCTGGACAATGCCGGCACCCTGGTCCTGGGCATCCGGTCGGCCCAGGACCCTGGCAGCTTCCTCACGGTATCGGGCGATCTCGCCAACAGCGGCCTGCTGACCATCGGCACCCACAGCAGGCTCAGCGTCAACAACCTGACCCAGACCGCCGGTACCTTGACGGTGGACGGCACGCTGGACAACGGCAACGCGGGCGGCGTGACCACCCTGCTGGGCGGCGTGCTCAATGGCAACGGCACCATCAACGGTGATCTGTTCGTCGGCGGCGGGCCTGGCA
>CAIWPS010000235.1 GCA_903914615.1 uncultured beta proteobacterium
CACTGTGCGCCAACGTACATAGGCCGCGCCTTGCCCTGCGCAAGCCGCCTGCGGGTCTTCACGGCGCCGGCCGGCGCATCCTCGCGCGCTGACCGTTCCCGGCCGAGCCGGGGGCCAGGCGCGCCGTCGCAGCGGCTAAAGTGACTGCATGAACATCAACCCCATCCTCGCCCGGGCCCTGCGCGGCGGCACGCCCGAGTCCGTGCACCGCGGCGCCCTGGCCATCGTCGACGCCGACGGCGCCGTGCACAGCGAGCTCGGCGACATCCTGCGCCCCATCTTCCCGCGCTCGGCCGTCAAGGTGCTGCAGGCGCTGCCGCTGGTGGCCAGCGGCGCCGCCGAACGCTACGGCCTCGTCGATGCCGAACTGGCGCTGGCCTGCGCCTCGCACGGCGGCGAGGCCCTGCACGCGCAGACCGCGGCGGCGATGCTGGCCAAGGCGGGCGTCGACGCCGATGCGCTGGAATGCGGTGCCCACTGGCCCTACCACGACGGCGCGCTGAAGGCGCTGGCGCGCAGCGGCCAGGAGCCGACGGCGCTGCACAACAACTGCTCGGGCAAGCATGCCGGCTTCGTCTGCCTGGGCTGCCTGCTGGCCGAAGGCGGCGACCGCCGTGCCTTCCTGCGCGGCTACGTGCAGCCCGGCCACCCGGTGATGCGCGAGGTCACGGCCGCCCTGCAGGCCGCCACCGGCCACGACCTGGCGCACGCGGCCGTCGGCACCGACGGCTGCTCGATCCCCACCTACGCCGTCCCCTTGCGCCACCTGGCCCATGCCTTCGCGCGCGTGGGCACCGGCGTCGGCCTGTCGGGCGACCACGCCCGCGCCGCACGGCGCCTGCGCGCGGCGGTGGCGGCGGCGCCCTTCATGGTCGCCGGCAGCGGGCGCTTCGACAGCCGCGTCATGCAGCAGCTGGGCGCGCGCGTGTTCTGCAAGGTCGGCGCCGAAGGCGTGTACTGCGCCGCGCTGCCCGAGCTGGGCCTGGGCGTGGCGATCAAGATCGACGACGGCAACACCGCCCGTGCCTGCGAGGTCGTGATGGCAGGCGTGCTGGGCGCCCTGCTGCCGCTGGAAGGCGAAGACCGCGCGCTCGTCGACGGGCTGGCCGACCTGCCGCTGCGCAACTGGAACGGCATCGAGGTCGGCCGCCTGCAGGCCGGCGCGGCCGTGCGCAGCCTGCGCGCCTGAGGCGGGTCAAGGCCGGCGCGGCGGCGCCGATAAAGGGGAGTGCGGGGCCGCGGCCCCGCTCGCTGCCGCCTACCCCGCCATGCACTCCGCCGACCGAACCGCGCCGCCGAAGGAGCGTCGCTCGCCGCCCGCCTCGGGCTGGGAGCCGTCCACGGTGCGCCTGAACAAAGCCGACGTGACGCTGTTCCAGTCGCTGGGCGAGCCGGCACAGCGCCGCGCCTGCCTGGTGCTGTACAGCGGCGAGGACCTGGGCCGCCGCTTTGCCATCGACGGCGAGCGGCTGCTCCTCGGCCGCGCCGCCGACGCCGGGGCGCAGATCGACCACCCGGCCATCAGCCGCCACCACGCCGAACTGCGGCAGGACGGCGACGCGGTGCTGCTGCGCGACCTCGGCTCGGCCAACGGCACCTTCGTCGGCGACCAGCGCGTGCACGACGTGGTGGCGCTGAAGGACGGCGACATCGTGCGCATCGGCGACCTGCTGCTGAAGTTCTACGAACGCCACAGCCTGGACGCGCTGCTGCACGACCGCATCTACCGCCTGGCCACGGTCGACGCCGGCACCGCCGTGTTCACCAAGAAGTACCTGCTCGACGCACTTCAGCGCGAGCTGCAGCGGGCACGGCGCTCGGGCCGGCCGCTGGCCCTGGTGTGCCTGGACCTGGACCACTTCAAGCGCGTCAACGACGACCACGGCCACAACGCCGGCGACCTGGTGCTGCGCGAGGCCGCCGCCGCGGTGCAGGGTGCGGTGCGCGGCACCGACATCGTCGGCCGCATGGGCGGCGAGGAATTCGCCATCGTGCTGCCCGAGACCGAGCTGGCCGCCGCGCTGACGCTGGCCGAGCGCGTGCGTGCCGCCGTCGCCGGCCAGCGCTACGAGATCGATGCCGGCGGCAGCCGCCGCCAGCTGCGCCAGACGGCGTCGCTGGGCGTGGCGGCCTACGTGCCGCCGATGCGCAATGCGCGCGAACTGCTGGGCGCCGCCGACGCCCAGCTCTACGACGCCAAGCGCCAGGGCCGCAACCGCGTCTGCGGCTGAAGCCGCCGGGGCCGCTACACTGCGCGCCCAGGGTCGGCAGTTCACCCAGGCGTTGCCGCGTGGCACCCCCACGAGCTAGACCTGCCAGCGTCACACCCCCGAAGCCTCGTGCACCCCTGCGAACATTCGCATGCGCCAGGCCGGAAGTCGGCAGCCCCCGGCGCCTTGCCTTTCGGCAGGGTTCCACGCGCGTGCGGTGTTGCGCCCGGCCAGGCCGGGCGCCCAGGAAGCGCCATGACCAAGGAAACCTTCGCCCTTCACGTTGCCGATGTCTCGGCCTTTGCCCGCCTGCTCGGCCAGGGCCTGCAGCAGCGGCATGCAACCCGGCCGGCGCCGCCCGGCCAGGTCGAGCTGCTGAACCTCATCGCCCGCACCCAGGGCCAGCGCAACTGGCAGGCGCTGCGGCAGGCGTTGCGGCAGCAGCCCGCGGCGCCGGCCCCGACGGCCCAGCCGGTGGCCGCCGCGGCGCTGAGCGACAACGCCCGCAAGGCGCTGGCCAGCTTCGACAACCAGGGGCGGCTGATGCGCTGGCCGGTGAAGTTCTCGGTGCAGAAGCTGGCGATCTGGGTGCTGTGGACGCGCTTCGACGCCAAGCGCAGCTACACCGAGAGCGAGGTCAACGCCATCCTGAAGGCCGCCAACCGCTTCTTCGACCACGCCACGCTGCGCCGCGAGCTCGTCAACCACAAGCTGCTGTCGCGCAAGGACGACTGCAGCGACTACCGCAAGCTGCCTGCGCGCCCCGACGACGAGACGCGCGCGCTGCTGACGGCGTGGCGGGCGCGCTACCGCGAGGCCTGATCGGGCACCGGCGGCGACAGCAGCGGGATCGCGCCTTCGCCGCCCGCCCCCAGCAGCCCCACCTGCGTGTAGATGCCGAGCTTGCCGCGCGTGTCCTCGATGTCGAGGTTGCGCATGGTGAGCTGGCCGATGCGGTCGGCCGGGCTGAAGGCGCCCTGCACCTTTTCCATGCTCAGCCGCTCGGGCCGGTAGGTGAGGTTCGGGCTCTCGGTGTTGAGGATGGAGTAGTCGTTGCCGCGGCGCAGCTCCAGCGTCACCTCGCCGGTGACGGCGCGCGCCACCCAGCGCTGCGCCGTCTCGCGCAGCATCAGGCACTGGGGGTCGAACCAGCGGCCCTGGTACAGCAGGCGGCCGAGCTTGCGGCCGTTCTGGCGGTACTGTTCGATGGTGTCCTCGTTGTGGATGCCGGTGACCAGGCGCTCGTAGGCGATGTGCAGCAGCGCCATGCCCGGGGCCTCGTAGATGCCGCGGCTCTTGGCCTCGATGATGCGGTTCTCGATCTGGTCGCACATGCCCAGGCCATGGCGGCCGCCGATGGCGTTGGCTTCCATCATCAGGTCCACGGGGCTCGCGAGGCTGCGGCCGTTCAGGGCCACCGGCTGGCCTTCCTCGAAACGCACGCTCACGGTCTCGGCCTTCACGGGCACCTCGTCGCGCCAGAAGGCCACGCCCATGATGGGCTTGACGATGTGCATGCCGCTGTTCAGGAATTCCAGGTCCTTGGCCTCGTGGGTGGCACCCAGCATGTTGCTGTCGGTGCTGTAGGCCTTCTCGACGCTCATCTTGTAGTCGAAGCCCGCCGCCTGCAGGTACTCGCTCATCTCCTTGCGGCCGCCCAGCTCGTCGATGAAGCGCTGGTCCAGCCAGGGCTTGTAGATGCGCAGGGCCGGGTTGGCGAGCAGGCCGTAGCGGTAGAAGCGCTCGATGTCGTTGCCCTTGTAGGTGCTGCCGTCGCCCCAGATGTTGACGCCGTCCTCGCGCATCGCCACCACCAGTGCCGTGCCGGTGACGGCGCGGCCCAGCGGCGTGGTGTTGAAGTAGGTGGCGCCGCCGGTGCTGATGTGGAAGGCGCTGCACTGCAGCGCGGCGATGCCCTCGGCGACGAGCTGGGCGCGGCAGTCCACCAGGCGCGCGATGTCGGCGCCGTAGGCCAGCGCCTTGCGCGGGATCTCGTCGTAGTCGCTCTCGTCGGGCTGGCCCAGGTTGGCGGTGTAGGCGCAGGGGATGGCGCCCTTGGCGCGCATCCAGTGCACGGCGGCGCTGGTGTCCAGGCCGCCGCTGAAGGCGATGCCGACGCGTTCGCCGGCCGGGAGGGATTGGAGGATGTGGGTCACGGTGCGGGTTCTCCTGAACCCGTGATTGTCGCAAGGACCGCGGCGCCGGTCCGCGGCCCCGTGCCACGCCTCAGCCCAGGTCGGTCGTGGCCAGCGCCGCCTCGCCTGCGTGGGCGTCGGACCAGGCCGCGCCGGCGCGATGCAGGGCCTGCACGACCTCGTCGCCCAGCGCCGCGCGGGCCAGGCCGGCGGCCCGCTTCAGGGCATTGGCCTCGTTGGTCTCCGCCGCCACGCCGGCGGCGGCCAGCCGCGCCTGCGCGTAGCCGTGCAGCGCGGCACTGGCACGCGGCCGGCCTTCGAGCGCGGCCAGCAGCGACAGCGCCGCGCCGCAGTAGGGCTGCAGGCGCCAGTTCACGGCCATCGGCCAGGCCAGCGCGGCCATCTCGCGTGCCGCGGCCACCTCGTCGCAGGCCAGCAGGGCGGTGACGAGGTTGACGCGGATGATCGCCAGGTTGCGCACCTGGCGCGTCGGGCGCAGCTGCTGTTCCAGTTCGCGGCCGCGTTGCGCCGCCAGCTGCGGCTGGCCGCGGGCCAGCGCCAGGTCGGCCATGTTGTTCAGCGCCACGCTGCGTTCGTAGTCCCAGCCGGGCTGGCGGGTAAGCGCCAGCCAGCGCTCGCCGGCGGCCTCGCAGCGGTCGAGGTCGCCGCTGGCATGGGCCCAGATGAATTCGGCCTGGGCGTTGTTGACATGGTGCAGCAGCGGCGCTTCGGGCGGCGTCAGCGCCAGCATCTCTTCGATGGCGGCGCGGCGGGCCTCGGCGCCGAGGCCGGTGTCGCGCGCGCCCAGCAGCCCCTGCGCCCGCGCCAGGCGTGCGCGGTCCCCCAGCTCGCGCGCCAGCGCCGCGGCGACACGGGCATGGCCGCAGGCGACGTCGTTCTCGCGCTCGGTGTAGTGGAACAGCGCCGCGCCGATGGACCAGCCCAGTCGCAGCGGTGTCGGCAGGGTCTCGTCGACCAGCGCCGCGGTGGCCTGCCACAGCGGCCGGCCTTCGATGTTGCGCAGGCGGCCGAAGGCATTCGTCAGCGGCGCCACCAGCGACACCGCCAGCGCGGCGTCATGCTGCAGGGCCCAGGCCATCGCGGCACGGCCGTTGTCGAGCTCGGGGGCCAGCTGCGCCAGCATCTGGTCCAGGCGCAGGCGACCCTCGTGGTAGTCGCTGTTGACGGCGAGGAAGTGCCCCTGGACCGCGGCGGCATGGCGGCCGCGCAGCAACTCCATCTCGCCGCTGGCGGCCAGGCGCTCGCGCGCCAGCGCCAGCGGCGACTCGAGCATGCGGTAGCGGGGCGGCTCGGTGTCCTGCACCGTGACCAGCGAGAGGTCGACCAGCGCGTCCAGCGCCGACAGCAGCCGCCAGCGGTCCAGCGCCCCGTCGCAGGCCACCTGCTGCGCCAGCTCCAGCGAGTGGCCGCCGGCGAACACCGCCAGGCGGCGGAACGCGATCTGCTCGTCGGGGCCCAGCAGGGCGTGCGTCCACTCCAGCGCCGCACGCAGGGTGTGCTGGCGGGCCGGCGCGTCGCGGCGGCCCTTGGTCAGCAGCTGCAGCCGCTCGTCCAGCGCGTGGTCCAGGCGCTGCACGCCCAGCAGCGGCACGCGCGCGGCGGCCAGTTCGATGGCCAGTGCACTGCCGTCCAGGCGCCGGCACAGCGAGCACACGCTGGCCAGGTTGGCTTCGTCCAGCACGAAGCGCGGCTGCAGGGCCTGCACGCGGTCGACGAAGAGCGCCACGGCGCCGTAGGTCAGCGCTTCCGAAGGCGTGGTCGGCGTGTCGGGGCAGGCCAGAGGGCCCAGCCGCTGAACGCGCTCGACGGCCAGCTGCAGCGGCAGCTGGCTGGTGACGACGATGTGCAGGCCGGGCGCGGCGTCCAGCAGCGCCTGCACCAGCGCTGCCACCTCGGCCGCCAGGTGCTCGGCGTTGTCCAGCACCAGCAGCAGCCGCAGCGGCGCGACGGCGGCGGCGAGCGCGCGGCGCGGGTCGTTGCCGCCCAGCGGCAGGCCCAGCGCGGTGGCCACGCCGGGGGCGACGAAGGCGGCGTCGGTCAGC
>CAIWPS010000236.1 GCA_903914615.1 uncultured beta proteobacterium
CGCGCCAGGCGCTGCGCGACGTTGTCGCCGGGCTCCAGTTGCAGCGCGTGGCCGGCGTAGTCGCGCAGCGCCGCCAGAGCGCGCTGCACGGCACCGGGCAGGCTGCGCCGCTCCCATGAAGGCAGCACGTAGCTGAAGGCCCAGGCCAGGCCGGCTCCGAGCAGCGTGTCGGCCGCGCGCTCGGCCACCGCGAAGCCGCTGCCGGGGTTGGCCATGTGCGACTGCAGGAGCGCCATCACCGTGGCCGCCCCCGCCGCCAGCCAGTAGCGGCGAACGACGTAGGCATGGGCCGTGCCCACCGCCGCCAGGAAGACCAGCCCCAGCGCCGAGGCCGAGACCACGCGCGAGAGCGCCAGCACCGCCACGCAGCCCAGCAGCGTGCCCAGCACGCGGGCGTTGCGGCGCGCCAGCGTCTGCTCCAGGTTGCCGCGCAGCACCACGGCCACGCTCAGCACCAGCCAGTGCGGGTGCGAAGCCCAGGGCAGCGCCAGCGCGATGAAGTAGGCGCAGCCCAGCGCCAGCGCCGTGCGCAGGGCATGGCGCAGCACCGGCGAGCTCCACTTCAGCTGCGCCCACAGCGCGCGCAGCGGCCAGCCCTCGGGGGCGACGAAACGCTGCAGCTCGGCGCGCGTCAGCGGCAGCGGCTCGGCGTGGCCGCGCAGCAGCGCCTGGATGCGCCCGGTGCCCTGGCCGAGCTCGCGCAGGCGCATCGCCAGCACCGGCACCAGGCGGGCACGGCGGTCGTCGGCGGCGAGGTCGGACGCGTCGAAAAGCTCACCGGCCGGCAGCGGGGCCAGGTCGGCCGCGGGGCGGCCCTCCCGCACCGCGTCGGCGGCGGCGTCCAGGGCGCCGCTGAGCTGGCGCAGGCAGCTCGCCAGGCGCCGCACGACGCGCTGGCCGGCGTCGTCGCGGCCCAGCAGTTCGACGTCGAGCCGGCTCGCCAGCAGCACGTCGCGCAGGTCGATGGTGTGCAGCACGACGGCCGCCTGGGCGTCGGCTCGCGCACCGGCGGGGGCCGCGAAGACGAGGTCGCGCGCGGCCTGCAGGCGCTCGGCCAGCAGCGACTCGCCCAGCACCCAGTCGCGCAACGCCACCGCGGGGTCGCCGGCGCCGCCCCCGGCCGGCGCCGCGGCCAGCAGATCGGCACGCGCCCGGAAAAGCGCCGCCGCGGCGCGCAGCGCGCCCTCGACGGCCAGCACGCGGTAGCGCCTCTGCAGCGCGGCTGCCGAGAGCAGCGCCCAGGCGATGTAGGCCGCGCTGCCCGCGGCCTGCCAGGCCAGCACCTCGGCCACCGGTGCGGCCCCCGCAGGCAGCGCCATCGCGAACACCAGCGACAGGATGGGCGCAAAGGACACCGGGCCGGCGCGCGCGCCCCAGGCGATGGTCATCATGGCGACGAAGCCGAGCCCCGCCACGCCGGCGCCCAGCGCCTGCGGGTGCGGCCGCAGCAGCGCCACCATGGCCGCGGCGACGAAGGACAGCAGCGCCGCCATGGTCACGCGGTGCCAGGTGCGCGACACCGTGTTGGGCACGTCGGCCAGGCTGGTGCACACGGCGCCGGCCAGCGCCCACTGCGCCGCCTTCATGCCGCCGCCGGCGCCGATGGCCAGCTGGATGAGCCCCACGCCCAGCGCCACGGCAAGGCCGTTCAGGGCATGGGCGGGCAGGCGGCGGGGGTCGAACATCAGGCAAGCATGGCAGATGCGGCGGGTCGCGCGCGGAGGGTGAGAAACGCCGTCGGCATGGCGCGGCGGCGAAATCGCCCAGAATCGCGGCTCCGAGACCGCCCGAGGCCAGCGCCGTGGACCTGAAAGTGCCGATCACCATCACCGACGAACTCAGCGACGAGGTCGTCACCGCCACCGCGCAGCTCAACCTGGCCAGCGGCGAGATCCAGCGCATCGAATACCAGGGCTGGGACGTCGACGAGCGCGGCCTGCCCTGGGAGAGCGAGGACTACGAGTTCACCAGCGGCACGCTGTCCAACGCCGGGCGCGACGTCGAGTTCCGCGTCGACATCAACCGCACCACGGGCCAGTATTCGGTCAGTGCGACCGAGCTGCTGGAGATCAAGGTGCGCGCCGCCGCGCTCTTTGCCGGCGTCAGCGGCAAGGCGCTGGCCGAGCAGGCCGTCGCCAAGGTAGCGCCGCCGCCCGGCGGCGGCCGCGGCCGCCTGCACTGAGGCTGGTCTGCGCGCATGACAACGCGCGCGGCCCTTTGCGGCCGGCCGATGCGCTGCGGCGCGAGCCTCGGCCGCGACCTCAGTGCGCGCCGCCGCCACCGGCCGCCGCCGCAGCGGGCTGCGGCCTGGCCAGCCAGATGACGCAGATCAGGCACAGGAACAGCACCGCCGACAGGTAGAACAGGTCGGTGACGGCCATCGTGTAGGCCTGCTGGTCGAGCGTGCGGTTGATGTTGGCCAGCGCCTGCTCGGCGCTCAGGCCGCCTGCCTGCAGCTGGGCCAGCGTCTGCACCGCCGCGCCGCTGCCGCGGTTGACGGCCTCCGAGAGCTGCGCATGGTGCAGCGCCGCGCGGTCTTCCCACACCGTGGTGAAAAGCGAAGTGCCGATGGCCCCGGCCGTGATGCGCACGAAGTTCGACAGGCCCGCGGCCGAGGGCATGCGTTCGGGCGGCAGGCCCGAGAACACGATGGCCTGCAGCGGGATGAAGAAGAAGGCCATCGCCGCGCCCTGCACGACGGTGGGGATGAGGATGGTGACGAAGTCGGCCTGGGCGTTGAAATGCGAGCGCATCCAGAGGATCAGCGCGAAGCCGAAGAAGGACACCGTGGCCAGCCTGCGCGGGTCGATACGGCCGACGTTCTTGCCCACCCAGGGCGAGATGATGATGGCCAGGATGCCCACCGGCGCCGTCGCCAGCCCGGCCCAGGTCGCCGTGTAGCCCATGTACTGCTGCAGCCACAGCGGCAGCAGCACGACGTTGCCGAAGAACAGGCCGTAGGCGATGGACAGCGACAGCACGCCCGCCGTGAAGTTGCGGCGCGTGAACAGGCGCAGGTCGACGATGGGGTGCTTGTCGGTCAGCTCCCAGGCCAGGAAGAACATGAAGCTGACCGCGGACACCACGGCCAGCGTGACGATCTGGCCCGAGTTGAACCAGTCCAGTTCCTTGCCCTTGTCGATCATGATCTGCAGCGCGCCGACGAACAGCACGAGCAGCAGCAGACCCACGCGGTCCAGCGGCACGCGCTGGGGCCCGGGGTCGCGCTTGCGGAAGATGGCCCAGGTGACGGTGGCCGCCAGCAGGCCCACCGGCACGTTGATGTAGAAGATCCACGGCCACGAGATGTTGTCGGTGATCCAGCCGCCCAGCAGCGGCCCGGCCACCGGCGCCACCAGCACCGTGATCGACCACATCGCCAGCGCCATGCCGGCCTTGGCGCGCGGGTAGCTGGCCAGCAGCAGCGTCTGCGACAGCGGGATCATCGGCCCCGCCACCAGCCCCTGCAGCACGCGGAACGCGATCAGCATGCCGATGTTGGGCGCCAGCCCGCACAGCCACGACGCGATGACGAACAGCAGCACGCTGGCCGTGAAGAGGCGCACCTGGCCGAAGCGGCGCGTCAGCCAGCCCGTCAGCGGCACAGAGATGGCGTTGGCGACGGCGAAGGAGGTGATGACCCAGGTGCCCTGCGCCGGGCTCACGCCCATGTCGCCGGCGATGGCCGGGATGGAGACGTTGGCGATGGACGTGTCGAGCACGTTCATGAAGGTGGCCAGCGACAGGGCGATGGTGCCCAGCACCAGCTGGCTGCCCTGCAGCGGCGGGTAGGCCGTGGGTGCCGGTGCGGGCGGCGGCGCCGGCGCGCGCGCGGCGGGTGCTGCCGTGCCGCCCGGCAGGGCTTCGGTGGCGGAGGCCATGGTCAGCGCGGTGCCGGCTTCACTTCAGCGCCGCGCTGCCGGCGGCGAAGGAGGCCGCGGCCAGCGGCGCGGTGCTGCTGCGCGCGCGGGCCAGGGTGTCGCTGCGGCTGGCGCGGCCGCCGCCGTTGGCGGCGATGATCTTCTTCACCTCGGCGTCGGCGGCACTGTCATTGCGCGCGAAGACGTCGGTCCGCGACGTGGAAGGCGCACGCATGGCGTCGGCCAGCATGCGGCCGTCGGTCTTGCTGACGTCGACGCGCGCGTCCATCGACAGGCCCACGCGCAAGGGGTGTTCGACGAGCTCCTTGGGGTCCATCGCGATGCGCACCGGCACGCGCTGCACCACCTTGATCCAGTTGCCGGTGGCGTTCTGCGCCGGCAGCAGCGCGAAGGCCGCGCCGGTGCCCGCGCCCAGGCCTTCGATGCTGCCGTGGTAGCTGACCTTCTTGCCGTAGACGTCGGCCACCAGTTCCACCGGCTGGCCCAGGCGCAGGTTCTGCAGCTGGCTCTCCTTGAAGTTGGCCTCGACCCAGACCTGGTCGAGCGCGATCACCGACAGCAGCGGCGAGCCCGCCTGCACGCGCTGGCCCAGCTGCACGCTGCGCTTGGCGACGTAGCCGTCCACGGGTGCCAGCAGGTCGGCGCGCTTCAGGGCCAGGTAGGCCTCGCGCACGCGCGCTGCCGCACGCAGCACGTTGGGATGCTGGTCCACGGCGATGCCTTCGGTGAGCGTCTGGTTGGAAGCCAGTTGCTCGCGCGCCGCCAGCAGCGCCGACTGCGCGGCGGTGACGCTGCTCCGGGCCGCCGCCAGCTGCGCCGTGACGTGGTTGAACTCTTCCTTGCCCACCGCGCCGCTGGCCACCAGGGGCTGGCGGCGCGCGACGTCGTCCTGGGCGCGCACGACCTCGGTCTGCGCGCGCGCCAGGTCGGCCTCGCGCAGCGCGATCTGGGCCTGCAGCGTGCTGTTGTTGGCGTACAGCGTGCGCACCTCGCGCACGGTCTGCGCCAGCTGGGCCTCTGCCTGGTCCAGCGCCACCTGGGCGTCGGCCGGGTCCAGGCGCACCAGCAGCTGGCCGGCCTTGACGTGGTCGGTGTCGTCGGCGTTGATGGCCACCACCGTGCCGCCGACCTGCGGCGTCAGCTGCACGACGTTGCCCTGCACGTAGGCGTTGTCGGTGCTCTCGTAGTGGTTCAGCACCAGCGCCCAGTAGGCACCGTAGGCGATGCCGCCGAGGACGACGAGGCCGGCGACGCCGAGCAGCGCCTTCTTGCGCGCCGGGTTGCCGGCGGCGGGGGTGGTTTCAGGAGCGTTCATGGTAGGGCTCTCTCAGGTTCGATGCGTGGGGTTCAGTGCGCGGCCGCCGGCGTGGCCAGGGCCAGCGCGGGGTCGGGGGCGTAGCCGCCGCCCAGGCTGCGGATGAGGCCGATCTGGCTGTCCAGCGCGCGCGCCTTCAGGTCGGCGGCACCGCGGCGCTGGGACAGCACCGAGGCCTCGGCGGTGAGCACGGTGAGGTAGGTGGACAGGCCAGCGCGGTAGCGCTGCGTCGCCAGTTCGTAGGCCGACTCGGCGGCCTGCTGCGCGCGCGACTGCTCGGCCTGCTGGCGCGCGATGGAGCGCAGCGACGCGATCTGGTCGGCGACCTCGTGCACGGCCTCGATGACGGCGCCGTTGTAGCTCTCCACCGCAGCGTCCAGGTCGGCGGTCTTGCCGCGCAGGTTGGCGCGCAGGCGGCCGGCGTCGAAGATGGGCAGCTGCAGCGCCGGGCCGACGCCGTACTGTTCGCTGGCCGACTTCAGCAGCTTGTCCAGGCCGATGCTGGACAGGCCGGCGAAGGCGGTGAGGTTGATGTTCGGATAGAACTGCGCCCTGGCACTGGCGACGTCGCTGCCGGCGGCCTCGATGCGCCAGCGCGCCGCCGTGATGTCGGCGCGGCGGCCCAGCAGGTCGGCCGGCACCGTGGCGGGCAGCGCCAGTGCCTGCACGGTGCGCAGCGGCGCGTCGAGCGTGGCCAGCGCCGCCGGCGGCTGGCCGGTGAGCGCGGCCAGCGCGTTGCGCGCGAGGGCGATCTGCTCGTCGAGCTGCTCGATCTGCTGCCGCGTCTCGGGCAGCGCACCTTCGCCCTGGCGCAGCTCGACGTTGGTGTCCAGGCCGCCCTGCACGCGCTGCTTCACCAAGGCCAGGATCTCGTCGCGCTGGCTCAGCGAACGCACCGCCACCTCGCGCTGCGCCTGCAGCCGGCCCAGCTGCACCCAGGTGCGCGCGACGTTGCTGGCCAGCACCAGGCGCGCGGCCTGCAGCTCGGCCTGCGCGGCACGGCCGGCGCCGACGGCGGCGGCGATGGCGGCGCGGTTGCGGCCGAAGAAGTCGAACTCCCAGCTCGCGCCCAGCTGCGCGTTGGCCATCGTCAGCACCGCCCCGCCCAGCGGCGGCGGGTAGATGCCGGTGGCGGTGATGCGCTCGCGCGTGGCGTCGGCCTCGCCGTTGACGTGCAGGCCGTCGGCCGACTGCGCGCCGGCCACGGCGGCCTCGGCACGGGCCACGCGGGCCTGCGCCAGCTTCAGGCTCGGGCTGCCGGCCAGGGCGCGGTCGATGAGGTCGTTCAAGGCCGGGTCTTCGAAGGCCAGCCACCACTGGGCAGCGATGGCGGGCGCCGCGGCATGGCCGTCGAGACCCACGCTGGCAGGCGCCAGCGCCTGCGCCTGCGGCGCGATGCCGGCGCTGCTGGCGCAGCCGGTGAGCGTGAGCACGGCGCTGGAGGCCAGCGCCAGGGCCAGCGCGGCGACGGTGGGCAGCGCGGCCATGGCGCAGCGCAGCTTGTGCGGGGGCTTCGGGGACGGTGTGTTTTTCATGTTCTCGGTTCGGTTCTGTGGGGCTTCAGGGCGCCGCTTCGTCCTCACGGTCCTCG
This sequence comes from uncultured beta proteobacterium, assembly GCA_903914615.1. Lineage (GTDB taxonomy): Bacteria > Pseudomonadota > Gammaproteobacteria > Burkholderiales > Burkholderiaceae_C > Rubrivivax. The sequence goes on from CAIWPS010000236.1 coordinate 6,788, forward strand.
GCCTCGCGCAAGGCTTCCCCGGTGGCCAGCATGCGCAGCAGGTAGCCCTTCAGCGTCTGCCATTCGTCGGCGCTGAAGCCCGCGAGGTGGGCGTTGAGCACCTCGGCCAGCACGGCAGGCACCTCGGCGATGGAGGCCTCGCCCTCGGGCGTGATTTCCACCTGCACGACGCGGCGGTCCTCGGTGCAGCGGGCGCGGCGGCACAGGCGCTTCTTCTCCAGCCGGTCGAGCAGCCGCGTCATCGCGCCGGCATCCACCTGCATGCCCCGCGCCAGTTCCGCCACCGGCGTGCGGCCCATCTTGTGCAGGTGCAGCAGCGGGCCCCACTGGGCGCTGGTCAGGCCGTGCACTTCCAGCCGGCGGTCGACCTGGTGGACGATGGAGCCGATGACGCGCTTCATCAGGTAGCCCACGCTGTCCTCGGACTTGTAGGAAGCGGCGCGGTAGAAGCGGGCAGAGGACGAAGCGGGGGCCACGGCAGGGGTGCGAACGGATGACGAGGCGTGAATATACTTGCCTAGGCAGTATTTGTCACGGCGCCATTTGACATGGCAAGCTGATGACAGGGTCTTTGCCGGCATGCACCGGCACGCACCGGCGCGTGGCGCCCGATATCCTCCGTGGCCGCCACCAGCCCTCCCGCCATGCCCCGCATCCTGATCGCCGGCTACCAGCACGAGACCAACACCTTCGCCCCCAGCCGGGCCGACTGGGCCGCCTTCACGCGCGGCGACTCCTTTCCCGCCTTCATCCGCGGCGCGGCGATGCAGGCGGCGCTGACGGGCATCAACATCCCCGTCGGCGGCTTCATCGACTTCGCCAAGGCCCAGGGCTGGACGCTGCTGCCGAGCTGCTGGGCCGGCGCCATCCCCTCGTCCTATGTCACGCGCGACGCCTTCGAGCGCATCGCCGGCGCGATCTGCGACGACGTGGCCGCGGCGCTGCCCGGCGGCCTGGACGCCATCTACCTCGACCTCCATGGCGCCGCCGCGGCCGAGCATGCCGACGACAGCGAAGGCGAACTGCTGCAGCGCCTGCGCGCGCTCGTCGGCCCGGCGCTGCCCATCGTCGCCAGCCTGGACCTGCACGCCAACGTCACCCACCGCATGCTGGCACTGGCCGATGCGCTGGTGGCCTACCGCACCTACCCGCACGTGGACATGGCGGCCACCGGCGAGCGTGCCGCGCAGCTGCTGGCGCGGCGCTTCGCGGCCGGCATGCGCGAGACCATGCACGCGCGGCGGCTGCCCTTCCTGATTCCGCTGAACGCACAGAGCACCTGGACCGAGCCGGCGCGCCGGCTCTACGACGAACTGGCGGCGCTGGACCGCGAGACCGGCACCGTGCTCAGCTTCTGCATGGGCTTCCCCGCGGCCGACTTCGAGGAATGCGCGCCCATGGTCTGGGGCCATGGCGAGGGCGCCGCGGCGGCCGTCGAGCGCCTCTACGCCAGCGCCAGCGAGCCCACGCAATGGCGCCAGGACGTGCTGCCCGCGCGCGAGGCCGTGGCGCGGGCGATGGCGCTGGCGGCCACGGCAAGCCAGCCGGTGGTCATCGCCGACACCCAGGACAACCCCGGCGCCGGCGGCGACAGCAACACCACCGGCATGCTGCACGCGCTGCTGGCCCAGGGTGCCGGGCGCGCCCACCCGGGCCAGGTGGCGCTGGGCCTGCTGTTCGACGCCGCCGCGGCACGCGCTGCGCACGAGGCCGGCGTGGGCGCGACGCTCGATCTGGCGCTGGGCACCGCCGTGCCCACCTACACCGGCCAGCCCAGCGACCCGCCGCTGCGCGGCCGCTGCACCGTGCGCGCGCTCAGCGACGGCGTGTGCACCCTCAGCGGCCCGATGATGCGCGGCCTGACGGTCCGCCTGGGGCCTTGTGCCTGCCTGGAGATCGAAGGCGTGCTCGTCGCCGTCGTCAGCGGCAAGAAGCAGCTGCTCGACCGCGAACTGCTGCGCATGGTGGGCATCCACAGCGAGCGCATGAAGATCGTCGTCGTGAAGAGCAGCAACCACTTCCGCGCCGACTTCCAGCCCCACGCCAGCCACATCGTCATCGCCAAGGCCGCGGGCCCCATGGCCGCCGACCCCGGCGACCTGCCGTGGACGCGGCTGGGTGCCGGCACGCGCCGCCGGCCCTGAGCGCCCGATGCCGGTGCGCCTGATCCCGCTGCTGCTGGCCCTGGCCTGGGGGCTGAACTGGCCGGCGGTGAAGATCATGCTGTCGGCGCTGCCGCCCTTCGTGCTGCGCGGGCTGGGGCTGTCCGGCGGCGCGGCGCTGCTGCTGCTGCTGGCGGCGGCGCAGGGCAAGCGGGTGTGGCCGCAGCGCGCGGCATGGCCGGGCATCCTCGTCGGCGGCGCGCTGACGGTGGCGGCGTTCAACTTCTGCACCGCCTTCGCCCAGCTCAGCACCAGCACCTCTCGCGCCGCGGTGCTGACCTTCACCACGCCGATGATGGCAGCCCTGCTGGGCTGGCTGTTCCTGGGCGAGCGCCCCGGCCGCCGCGGCGCCACGGCGCTGGGCCTGGGCGCTGTCGGCATCGCCGTGCTGGCCTGGCCGGTGCTGCGCGCCACCGCGCAGGGTGGCCCGCTGCGCGGCCTGGTGCTGCCGCTGCTGGCCGCGCTGGCCTGGGCGCTTGGCACGGTGGCGGCCAAGCGCTGGCCGCCGCAGGGCGACCGCGTCGTCGTCACCGCCTGGCAGCTGGGGTTGGGCGCGGCCACGGGCGGCGTCGCCGCGCTGGTGACGGGCGAACACCTGCCGCCGATGTGGCCCGCAGCGGTGGTCGCGGCGCTGGTCTACCACGTCGTCATCGCCACCGCGCTGGCCTACGTGATGTGGTACCGCATGCTCGCCTCGGCCAGCGCCACCGCGGCCACGCTGGCGGTGCTGGCGGTGCCGGTGGTGGGCGTGCTGGGCGCGATGGCGCTGGTCGGCGACCGGCCCAGCGCCAGCGACTGGCTGGGCTTTGCGCTGGTGCTGTCGGGTGCGGCGCTGGTGGCGCTGAAGCTGCCTGGTCGCAGGGTGCCGCAGGCGGCCTGAAGCGGCGCGCTGCGGTGCGTCCGGGGCGGACGGTTCAGATCGCGTCCAGCGGATGGATGGGCCGCCGCACCTTGCGAAACGCCAGCGCCGCATAGTCGGAGGTGCACACCCCCGTGCCCGCGCACTCCACCACCGCGTGCGCCAGCGGCCCCAGGCCGGCGCGCCAGTGCACGCGACTCTTCAGCATCAGGAAGCGCTGGCGCTCGGGCGCGATGCCGACGGCGGTGAACGCCGCCAGGTCGTGCGGCTCGACGTGGTTGGAGATGACGACGATCTGCACCTTTCCCGTGTCCAGCACCGCCGTCGGCCCCATCTCGTTGACCTCGCCGCGCGCCATCGGCCCCAGGTTGCGGTAGCGGCCGTCGCACAGCAGCCTGACGCGGCCGGTCACGGTGCGCGGCTGGCCCTTCAGGCCGATGGCAGGCATGTCGAGCTTGCCGCCTAGCGCCAGCGTCACCGTCGCGCCGACGCCGGCGGCGATCATCTGCCGCACCGCCGCCGGGTCGAAGACGGCGAAGGCGGCCACGCCGTCCAGCCCGGCGTCGAGGATGGCGCCCAGCACCGTCATCGTGTCCATGGTGCCGCCGCTGGCGCAGTTGTCGCTGTGGTCCAGCAGCACGATGGGGCCGCTGTCCGCGGGCTTGGCGGCGGCCAGCGCCTGCGCACGCGCCATCGAACCGGCCAGTGGCTCGGGGCGGTAGACGAAGGCGGCGCGCTGGGCCCAGGCCAGCGCCAGCAGTTCGTCGCACCAGCGGCGCGCCTGCGCGGGGTCGTCGTCGGTGACGACCACGGCCGACAGGCCCGCGTACTCGATGTCGGCGTTCGGAAAACCGACGAAGACGCTGGCGGCCAGCGCCCCTGCGGCCTCGATCTCGCGGCAGCGCGCCTGCAGTTCGCGGTTGGGGCTGTCGGCCGTGCCCTGGCGCATCACGTGCGGCAGCATGGGCTGGCGGCCCCAGGCCATCGTCGGCCGCGTGCGGCCGGCCAGCCGGGCCAGGATGGCGCGGCCGGCGCGCAGCCCGGTCTCGTACATGTCCACATGCGGGTAGGTCTGGTAGCCGGCGATGGCGGTGGCGTGCTCGCCCATCGCGTCGTAGAGGTTGGTGTGCATGTCCAGCGCCACGCCGATGGGCACCGTGGGCGCGATGGCGCGCAGGCGGCGCAGCAGCTCGCCTTCGCCATCGTCATACGTTTGCGTCACCATGGCGCCGTGCAGGTCCAGCAGCACGGCGTCGCAGCCCTGCGCCACCGCGGCACAGATGCGGCCGGCGATGTGCTCGAAGGCGGCGTCATGCACCGGCCCGCTGGGCCAGGCGCTGGCGGCAATGGGCAGCACGATCTCGGCGCCGGCTGCCTCGGCCAGCGCGATGAAGGCGGCCAGCGCCGCGCCGGTGCCCTTGTAGGCGGCGATGGCCGCGGCGCCTTCGGGCGGCACGGCATCTCCTGCGGCAAAGCGCGCCAGCGGGGTCGGGACGGGCGAGTAGGTGTTGGTCTCGTGCTTCATCTGCGCGATGACGAGCTTCATGGGGCGGCTCCTGTGGCGTGGGGCGGGTTACGCTTCATGATGCCGCAGCCCGCGGCCGCCACCGGAGCCTTGCTTGAGCGCCACCGATCTCGCCACCTGCACCGCCACCGAACTGCTGGCGCTGTACCGCTCCGGGCAGGCCTCGCCGGTGGAGGCCACGCAGGCCGTCCTGGCGCGCATCGAGCGCCTGAACCCGCGCCTGAACGCCTACGCCCACGTCGCTGCCGAGACCGCCCTGGCCAGCGCCCGCGCCAGCGAGGCGCGCTGGCAGGGCGGCGCCCCCTGCGGCCTTCTGGACGGCGTGCCGGCTTCGATCAAGGACCTCATCCTCACCGCCGGCATGCCGACGCTGCGCGGCAGCCGCACCGTCGACGCGGCCCAGGCCTGGGACACCGACGCGCCGGTGACGGCGCGGCTGCGCGAGGCCGGTGCGGTGCTGCTGGGCAAGACGACGACGCCCGAGTTCGGCTGCAAGGGCGAGACCAATTCGCCGCTCACCGGCATCACGCGCAACCCCTGGGACCCGACGAAGACGCCGGGCGGATCGTCCGGCGGCACGGCGTCGGCCGTGGCTGCGGGGCTGGGGCCGGTTTCCGTGGGCACCGACGGCGCCGGCAGCGTGCGCATCCCGGCCGCCTTCTGCGGCAATTTCGGCCTCAAACCCAGCTTCGGCCGCGTGCCGGCCTACCCGCTGTCACCCTTCGGCAGCGTGGCCCACCTGGGCCCGCACACGATGAGCGTGGCCGACGCGGCGCTGATGCTGACCGTGATGGCGCAGCCCGACGCGCGCGACTGGACGGCGCTGCCGCCCGACGGCCGCGACTACCGCATCGGCCTGGACGACGGCATCCGCGGCCTGCGCATCGCGTGGTCGCCGACGCTGGGCTATGCGAAGCACGTGCACCCCGAGGTGGCCGCGGCCTGCGCGGCGGCGGTGCACAGGCTGGCCGACCTGGGCGCGCAGGTCGAGGCCGTCGACCCCGGCTTCGACGACCCGCTGGACATCACCTGCGGCCTGTGGTTCCTGGGCGCGTGGACGCTGTGGAACACGCTCGGCCGCGAACAGCAGGCGCTGGCCGACCCCGATTTCGCGGCCGAGGCGCAGCTGGGCTCGGCGCTCACCGCCCTGGAGGTCAACCGCCTGCAGCTTCGCCGCGGCGCCCTGGGCTCGCAGATGCGCCAGTTCATGCAGCGCTTCGACCTGCTGGTGACGCCCGCGGTGGCGGTGCCGGCCTTCGACGCCCTGCCCGCCGGCCACAGCGCACTGAACCCGGCCAACATGCTGGGCTGGACGCCCTTCAGCTACCCCTTCAACCTGACGCAGCAGCCGGCCTGCAGCATTCCCTGCGGGCTGACGCAGGGCGGATTGCCGATCGGCCTGCAGATCGTCGGCCCGATGTTCGGCGACGCGCTGGTGCTGCGCGCGGCACGCGCCTTCGAGAGCGTGCAGACCCTTCCGCGGCCGCCGCTGTCCTGAGCGCCGTGCACGCCGACGCCCTGGCCGCCGCCGCGCGCATCGCGGCCGGCGAGACGGCCGCCACGCAGTTGCTGGCCGACACGCTGGCCACGATCGCGCGGCTGAACCCGGCGCTCAATGCCGTGTGCCACCTCGACGCCGAGCTCGGCCTGCGGCAGGCGCAGGCCGTGGACGACGCGCTGGCGGCCTGCGGCGGCGACAGCGAGCGCCGCGCGCTGCTGCGGCAACGCCCCTTCCTGGGCGTGCCGCTGCTGCTGAAGGACGTCGGCGCGCCGGCCGCCGACCTGCCTTCGACGATGGGCTCGCGGCTGCTGCAGCGCATCCAGGGCGCGCACGGCCGCGGCCTGCACTGGCCGGTGGATTCGACGCTGGTGGCGCGCTACCGCGCCGCCGGCTTCGTGCCCTTCGGCCGCAGCACCTCGCCCGAGATGGGCATCAGCCCCAGCACCGAGGCGCGGGCCAACGGCGGGCCGACGCGCAACCCCTACGGCCTCGGGCACTCGGCCGGCGGCTCCAGCGGCGGCGCGGCAGCGGCGCTGGCCTCGGGCATGGTGTCCATCGCGCATGCCAACGACGGCGCGGGATCCATCCGCATCCCGGCCTCGTGCTGCGGGCTCATCGGCTTGAAGCCGTCGCGCGGGCTCATGCCCTCGGGGCCGCTGGTGGGCGAGAGCTGGGGCGGACTGGCCATCGAGCACATGCTCACGCGCAGCGTGCGCGACTGCGCCGCCGCGCTGCTGGCCAGCGCCGGCGCCGACGCCGGTGCGCCCTACGCGGCACCGCAGACCCTGGCTGCGCTGCACGCCGAAATGCAGCCCGCACTGCAGGCGCCGCAGGCCGCGCCGCGGCTGCGCATCGCGCTGTGCGACACCTACTTCGAAGGCGACGCGGTGGATGCCGAGGTGGCTTGCGCCGCGCGCCGGTTCGGCGCGCGGCTGCAGGCGCTGGGCCACCATGTCGAGACTGCGCGGCCGCCGCTGGACACGCTGGGGCTGATCCGGCCGCTGGTGCACGTGGTGGCCTGCGGCACGGCGATGGCGGTCGACCAGCTGCAGGCGCGCCATGGACCGATCGCGCCCGACGAACTCGAGCCCACGACCTGGAGCGCGGTCGAACTGGGCCGCCGCACCAGCGGCGCCGACTACCTCGACCACCTCGGCCAGGTGCATGCGGTGGGCCGTCGCCTGGCCGCCTTCTTCGAGCGCCACGACCTGCTGCTGACCCCCGTGCTGGCCGCGCCGCCGGCGCCGCTGGGGCGCTGGGCGATGTCCAACCCCGATTTCCTCGACTACCGGCTCGGGCCCGCCGGCCTGTGGCGCTACAGCCCGTTTGCGCCACTGGCCAATGCCACCGGCGGCGCGTCGATCTCGCTGCCGGCCGGCACCACCGCCACGGGCCTGCCCATCGGCGCGATGCTCAGCGGCCAGCTCGGCGACGACGTGCGCCTTCTGGCGCTGGCCGCCGAACTCGAAGCCGCCGGCGCGTGGACGATGGACCGGCCCACCCTGACGCAGAGGCAGACGCGATGAACCCCGAGACCCTCACCGACCTCGACGCGCACGCGCTGGCACACGCCATACGCCAGCGCGCGGTGTCGTGCCGCGAAGTGATGCAGGCCAGCCTGGCCCGCATCCACCGCCTGAACCCGCGGTGCAACGCCATCGTCAACCTGCGCCCCGACGACGCGCTGCTGGCCGAGGCCGACGCGCGCGACGCCGAGCTGGCGCGCGGCGGCCCGCGCGGCTTTCTGCACGGCATGCCGCAGGCCATCAAGGACACGGCGCAGGTGGCCGGCCTGCCCACCACCTGGGGCAGCCCGCTGCTGGCCGGCAACGTGGCCGCGCAGGACAGCCTCTACGTGGCGCGGATGAAGGCGGCCGGCTGCATCGTCGTCGGCAAGACCAACATGCCCGAGTTCGGCCTGGGCTCGCACACCTACAACCCGCTCTTCGGGGCGACGCCCAATGCCTGGGACGCGGACGTGTCCGCCGGAGGCAGCAGCGGCGGCGCCGCGGTGGCGCTGGCGCAGCGCCTGCTGCCGCTGGCCGACGGCAGCGACTTCATGGGCAGCCTGCGCAACCCGGCGGGCTGGAACCACGTCTTCGGCCTGCGCCCCAGCCAGGGCCGGGTGCCGGGCTGGCCGCGGCCCGACCTGTGGGTGGCGCAGCTGGGCACCGACGGCCCGATGGCGCGCACGGTGCGCGACCTGGCCGCGCTGCTGCAGGTGCAGGCCGGGTACGACGCGCGCGCGCCGCTGTCCCTCGCCGGGCCGGTGCCCGATTTCATGCCGGGCCCCGCAGCCGAGGTGCGCGGCTTGCGCATCGCCTGGCTGGGCGACCTCGGCGGCCACCTGGCCGTGGAGCCCGGCATCCTGCCGCTGTGCGAGGCAGCGCTGGCGCGCATGCAGGCGGCGGGAGCCCATGTCGAAGGCGCCGCACTCGGGTTTCCGGCGGCGATGCTCTGGGATGCCTGGCTGGTGTGGCGGCGCGCGCTCACGGCCGCGGGCGTCGCGGCCGCGCTGAAGCTGCCCGGCGCACGCGACCGCATCAAGCCCGAGGCGCTGTGGGAACACGACCAGGCGCAGGGGCTGTCCTTCGAGCACTTCATGCAGGCCAGCCAGGTGCGCTCGTCCTTCCACCAGCACCTGCTGGGCCTGTTCGAGCGCTTCGACGTGCTGGCGCTGCCGGTGGCGCAGGTGTGGCCGTTCCCGATCGAGCAGCACTGGCCGCGCGAGATCGCCGGCCGCCGCATGGACACCTACCACCGCTGGATGGAGGTCACGCTCTACGCCACGTTCGCAGGGCTGCCGGCCCTCAGCGTGCCGGCGGGCTTCCACGCCAACGGGCGCTGGCCGATGGGGCTGCAGCTCATCGGCCGGCCGCAGGGCGATGCCGAGCTGCTGCGGCTGGCCGCGGGCTACGAGGCCCTGGTGGGCGAGATGCTGGCGCGCCGGCCGCCCGCGCCCGACTGAAGCGCAAGCCGCACGGCGCCTTCAGTGGATGCCGTTGA
>CAIWPS010000237.1 GCA_903914615.1 uncultured beta proteobacterium
AGACCCGCCGGCGGCCGGCGCAGCGCCTGCAGCAGCGCCACGCCCGCGGCCACCGAAGCCGTGGCCGCCGCCGCCAGCGCCGCGACGGCACGCAGCCGGTGCGGATGCAGCCACGCCGGGTCGTGCCCGAGCAGCGTGGCCGCGCCGATGGCGTAGAGCAGGCCCAGCGGCGCCAGTCCGATGGCCACGACGACGGCGTCCGATGCCCGCGATGCCGCCGGCGCGATGGGCAGCGCGCGCTCGGCGTCGCCCCAGCGTGCAGGCCACAGCAGCGCGCGCAGGCCCCACACCAGCGCAGCACCGGCCAGCGCTTGCAGCCCGGCCGCGGCCAGCCCCAACGGGGCGCTGCGCGCGGCGGCATAGAACAGCGGCAGCACCAGCCAGGCGGCCACGGCGGGGATGATCTCCTGGTAGCCCACGGCCCCGGCGCCGGCGACGGCACCGGCAACCGCGAAGTACGCCGCCCAGCGGCGCAGGAAGGCCACGAGGGCCAGCCCGCACCAGCGCAGGCGCATCGCGTGGTAGCCCAGCGGCTTCAGGGGGGCGGCGTCCATCGTCGGACGATTACAGCACCGCGCCCGCCGCAGGCCCGGTGCGCTGTCGCCGCTGGCCGCCGGCCGCGGCGAACGGCGACCTTCAGGCGGCCAGCTGCGGCGCCGGGGTCAGCAGCCGCTCGAGCAGTTCGCGCACGCTGCGGATCTGCTCGCCGAAGGGCAGTACGCCGGCACCGCGGAAGAAGAGGCCCTTCTTGACATCGCCGCGCAGCGCGGCGGCGAGCTGGTTGTCGATGCAGAACTGGCCCCAGCCGGCGAGGCCGTCGCGCAGGCCGCATTGCGCCAGGCAGTCGAAGGCCTTGGTGCAGCGCTGCTTGGCGTGCACCACGGCCTGCAGCTTGGCCTCGGCGCGCAGGTAGCTGCGCAGCCAGGGCGTGCCCACGGCGCGCGCCGGCAGGCCCGCGACGCTGGTGAATTCCACCAGGTCGGCTGCCTGGGCCTGGGCCAGCACGCGCTTGAATTCGGGGTGGGCGTCGCACTCGGCGGTGACGGCGAAGGCCGTGCCCATCTGCACGCCGGCCGCCCCCAGGCCCTGCAGGCGCGCGATGTCCTCGCAGCTGCCGATGCCGCCGGCGGCGATCAGCGGCACCTGGCCTTCGATGCCGGCCGAGCGCATGAAGGCCAGCGACTGCGGGATGACGTTCTCGAAGTCGAAGCGCGGGTCGCCCAGGTCGGCCACGCGCGCTGCGCCCAGGTGGCCGCCGGCCAGCCGCGGGTGTTCGATGACGATGGCATCGGGCAGGCGCTTCTTGCGCTCCCACTTGCGGATGATCAGCTGCACGCCGCGGGCGTCGCTGAGGATGGGGATGAGCGCGGCCTTCGGGTGGTCCTGCGCCAGCTCGGGCAGGTCCAGCGGCAGCCCGGCGCCGACGACGACGGCGTCGATGCCGGCCTCCAGCGCGCGCCGCACCGAGGCCGCGTAGGCGCTGACCGCGCGCATGACGTTGATGGCCAGCAGGCCGTGGCCGCCGCTGGCCGCACGGGCGGCGGCGATCTCGCGGTCGATCGCCTCCAGGTTGGCGGCGTCGATGGCCCGCTTGGCTTCCTCGCCCATGCCCAGGCCGGTGGTGCGCGCCATCAGGTCGGGGTGGTGGCGCCGCAGGTCGACGCTGCTGAGGGTGCCCACGCCGCCGTCGGCGGCCACGGCACCGGCCAGGCGGTGCGCCGACACGCCCACCCCCATGCCGCCCTGCACGATGGGCAGCAGGTGGCGGCCGGCCAGGCGCAGCGGCTTCAGGCCGCTGGCGGCCAGCAGGTCCATCAGGCGATCGGCCGGCGCCTCCGGGGCGGTGGCATCGCGGGCGGCGGCAGCGCCGAGGGGCATCAACATGAGGGGCAGGCCTGTCCCTCCGGGAAGAGCCCGGAGTTCTTCGGCCGCAATGTAGGCGCCGCCGCGATGCCCGCCTTGACCGCCGTCAAGCTTGCCGCCGATGCGCCGGTCTCGCGCCGGATAATGTGCCGCCGGCGCAGCTTCGCGCCCCTGGGAGACCTTCGCATGACCCGCGTGTTCAACTTCAGCGCCGGCCCCGCCGCCCTGCCCGAAAGCGTGCTGCGCACCGCCGCCGCCGAAATGCTGGACTGGCACGGCAGCGGCATGTCGGTGATGGAGATGAGCCACCGCGGCAAGGAGTTCATCGCCATCGCCGCCGAGGCCGAGGCGCTGCTGCGCGAGCTGCTGGCGGTGCCGGCCAACTACAAGGTGCTGTTCATGCAGGGCGGCGCCATCGGCGAGAACGCCATCGTGCCGATGAACCTGCTGCGCGGCCACAAGAGCGCCGACTACATCGACACCGGCGAGTGGAGCAGGAAGTCGATCAAGGAGGCGAAGAAGTACGGCGGCGTCAACGTCGCCGCCAGCAGCGCCGACAGCGGCTACACGACGATCCCGCCGCGCGCGACATGGAAGCTGGACCCCGAGGCCGCCTACGTCCACATCTGCAGCAACGAGACCATCGGCGGCGTCGAATACGCCGAGCCGCCGGACGTCGGCGCCGTGCCGCTGGTGGCCGACATGTCCAGCTCCATCCTCTCGCGCCCTGTCGACGTGGCGAAGTACGGTGCCCTCTACGGCGGCGCGCAGAAGAACATCGGCCCTGCGGGACTGACCATCGTCATCGTGCGCGACGACCTCATCGGCCAGGCCCTGCCCATCACGCCCTCGGCCTTCGACTACAAGACCGTGGCCGACAACGAGAGCATGTACAACACGCCGCCCACCTACGCGATCTACATCGCCGGGCTGGTGTTCCACTGGATCAAGGAGCGCGGCGGCCTGGCGGCGATGGAAGCGCACAACCGGAAGAAGGCCGGCCTGCTCTACGACTACCTGGACAGCACGGCCTTCTACCGCAGCCCGGTGGCGCGCGACTGCCGCAGCCTGATGAACGTGCCCTTCAAGCTGAAGGACGACGCACTGGACGCCGCCTTCCTGAAGGGCGCCGAGGCGCGCGGCATGGTGCAGCTGAAGGGCCACCGCTCGGTGGGCGGCATGCGCGCGAGCATCTACAACGCCATGCCCCTCGAAGGCGTGCAGGCGCTGGTGGCCTACATGAAGGAGTTCGAGGCCAGCCATGGCTGAGCGGCTGGACGTTCTGGTGCTGAACCAGATCGCCGCCGCCGGCCTGGCGCGCCTGCCCGCCGAGCGCTACCGCGTCGGCAAGGACCTGGCCGCGCCGGCCGCCATCCTGCTGCGCAGCGCCGACCTGCACGGCACGGCCATCGCGCCCAGCGTGCGCGCCGTGGCGCGGGCCGGCGCGGGCACCAACAACATCCCGGTCGCGGCGCTGAGCGCACGCGGCGTGCCGGTGTTCAACGCCCCGGGCGCCAACGCCAACGCGGTGAAGGAACTGGTGCTGGCCGGCATGCTCATCGCGGCACGGCGGCTGGCGCCGGCGCTGCGCTACGTCGATGGCCTGGACCTCGCGGCCGCCGACCTCGAAGCACGCATCGAGGAAGGCAAGAAGGCCTACGCCGGCTTCGAGCTGGCGGGGCAGACGCTGGGTATCGTCGGCCTGGGCAAGATCGGCTGCCTGGTGGCAGACGCGGCCATCAAGCTCGGCATGCAGGTGCAGGGCTATGACCCCGAGATCACGGTCGACGCCGCCTGGAGCCTGCCGGCGCAGGTGCGGCGCGCCGGCAGCGTCAACGAGGTGCTGCGCGGCTCGCAGTTCGTGACCCTGCACGTGCCGTTGCTGGCGGCCACGCGCGGGCTGGTCAACACCGCCAACATCGGCCTCATGCGGCCGGGTGCGGTGCTGCTGAACTTCAGCCGCGACGGCATCGTCGCCAACGACGCCGCGCAGGTGGCGCTGCGCTCGGGGCACCTGGCGGCCTACGTCTGCGACTTCCCCAGCGCCGACCTGGCAGGGTTGCCGGGCGTCGTGGCGCTGCCGCACCTGGGCGCCAGCACGCGCGAGGCCGAGGAGAACTGCGCGCTGATGGTCATCGACCAGCTGCGCGACTACCTCGAGCATGGCCAGATCGCCAACGCCGTGAACTTCCCCGCGGTGCAGATGGCACGCGAATCGCCCTGGCGCGTGGCCATCGCCAACGCCAACGTGCCCAACATGCTGGGCCAGATCTCCACCACCATGGCCGCGGCCGGGCTGAACATCCACAACATGGTCAACAAGAGCCGTGGCGAGATGGCCTACACGCTGGTGGATGTGGAAAGCGCCGTCGCCGACGGCGTGCTCGACGCCCTGCGCGCCATCCCCGGCGTGCTGGCGGTGAGCTACCTGCCCGAGCCGAGTTGAGCGATGGGCCCGACGGCGGCGTTGCGGCGGCCGGCAAGCGTCGGCTCTGAAGGACACCTGCCGCTGGGCCGGGCCCTGCGCTAGGAAGGCGCGCGCGGCCACCCATGGTGGCGGCAGAAGGGCAGGCCGGCGCGGCACGCTGTGCCGGCGGTGCCGGCCGCCACGGCCGGTTCTGACGCGGTTCAGCGCGCCGCGCCGGGCTCGCCCAGCAGCTCGAAGACGAGCTCGCCGAGCTGCTCCTGCAGGTACTCCTTGAGCAGCACGCGGCGCACGCCGAGTTCGCGCGCCTGCTGCAGCAGCGCGTCGGAGACATGGCCCGAGGTGATGACCACCGGCAGCGCGGGCCGCAGTCGCAGCACTTCCGCCGCCACCGCCAGGCCGCTCATGCCGGGCATGTTGTAGTCGGTCACCACCAGGTCCACGCCGCCGGGGTCGCGCGCCAGGTCCTGCAGCGCCTGGCGCGGGTCGCCGCTGCTGCTGACACGGTAGCCCAGGCGCCGCAGCAGCGCGCAGGCCGTCAGCGCCACGACCTCGTCGTCGTCGATGTAGAGCAGGCGCTGGCCGCTGCCGCGGTGCGCACCCGCGGCGACCGCGGGAGCCGCGGCGGACGCGGCCAGGGGCACCGCCGCCTCGGCCAGCGGCAGGTCGACGGTGACGCGCGTGCCGGCG
>CAIWPS010000238.1 GCA_903914615.1 uncultured beta proteobacterium
CAGGCGCCCGCCAGCGACAAGTTCGTCTACAAGATGCGCTGGCTGGCCGCGCTGCAGGACTGGGTAAAGAGCGAGCTGGCCGCGCACCCGCAACTCGTGCTGATGGGCGACTTCAACATCGCCCCCGAGGACCGCGACGTCTACGACCCCGTGGCCTGGGCCGGGCAGATCCACTGCACGCCCGAGGAACGCGCGCATTTCCAGGGCCTGCTCGGCCTGGGCCTGGTCGACGCCTTCAGGCTCTTCGAGCAGCCGCCCAAGTCCTGGTCGTGGTGGGACTACCGCAACCTGGCCTTTCGCAAGAACCAGGGCCTGCGCATCGACCACATCCTGGTCAGCCCAGCGCTGCGGGCGCAGGTGCGGGCGTGCGTGATCGACAAGCTGCCGCGCAAGAACGAACGGCCCAGCGACCACGCACCCGTGGTCGTGACGCTGGCCGACCGGCCCGAAGGCTGAGCCGCCGCCGCCCGCGCGGCTAGTCGTCCAGGCCGAGTTCCTGGATCTTGCGCGTGATGGTGTTGCGGCCGATGCCCAGCCGCTGCGCCGCCTCGATGCGGCGGCCGCGCGTGAGGTCCAGCGCGGTGTGGATGAGGCAGCCCTCGAACTGCCGCGTCAGCGCGTCCCAGACCTCGCGGTCGCCGGCGTCGAGGCGGCGTCGGGCCTCGCGTTCCAGGTCGGCAAGCCAGCTTGCAAGGGCCGGCGCCGCGGCCGCCTCGCCGGCTGCGGGCACCGCGGCTGCAGCGGCCACCGCGGCCACGGCCGGGCCGGCCTCGGCGGGCACGGCCAGCGGGGCCAGCGGCGCGTTCAGCAGTTCGGGCGGCAGGTCCTTGGGTTCGACCACCTGCGCCGGCGCCATCACGGTCAGCCAGTGGCACAGGTTCTCGAGCTGGCGCACGTTGCCGGGGAAGTCGAAGCCGGCCAGGCGCTCCAGCGCGGCGTCGGTGATGCGCTTGGCTTCCACACCCAGCTCGCGCGCGCTTTTCCCTAGGAAGAAGCGCGTCAGCATGGGAATGTCCTCGCGCCTTTCCTTCAGCGCCGGCAGGCGCAGGCGGATGACGTTGAGGCGGTGGAACAGGTCTTCGCGGAAGGCGCCCTGGCGCACGCGGTCTTCCAGGTTCTGGTGCGTGGCGGCGATGACGCGCACATTGGTCTTCAGCGGCTGGTGGCCGCCGACGCGGTAGAACTGGCCGTCCGACAGCACCCGCAGCAGCCGCGTCTGCAGGTCGAAGGGCATGTCGCCGATCTCGTCCAGGAACAACGTGCCACCGTCGGCCTGCTCGAAGCGGCCGCGGCGCGTCGTCTGCGCGCCGGTGAAGGCGCCGCGTTCATGGCCGAAGAGTTCGCTTTCCAGCAGGTCCTTGGGTATCGCCGCGGTGTTGATGGCGATGAAGGGGCCCTGCGCTCGCGGGCTGTGCTTGTGCAGCGCGCGCGCCACCAGTTCCTTGCCGGTGCCGCTCTCGCCGGTGATCATCACCGTGACGTTGCTCTGGCTCAGGCGCCCGATGGCACGGAAGACGTCCTGCATCGCCGGCGCCTGGCCCAGCATCTCCGGCGCCTGCGTGGGCGCGGTCTCGGCCACCTCTTCGCGCAGGCTTTCCTCGACGGCACGGCGGATGAGCTCGACCGCGGTCGTCAGGTCGAAGGGCTTGGGCAGGTACTCGAAGGCGCCGCCCTGGAAGGCCGAGACGGCGCTGTCGAGGTCGGAGAAGGCCGTCATGATGATGACCGGCAGGCCCGGGTGGCGGCTCTTCACCTCGGCCAGCAGGTCGATGCCGCTGCCGCCGGGCATGCGGATGTCGCTCACCAGCACCTGCGGCGCGTCGCTGTCCAGCGCCTTCATGACCTCGCGCGGGTTGGCGAAGGTGCGCACGCTGAACTGCTCGCGCACGAGCGCCTTCTCGAGCACGAAGCGGATGGATTGGTCGTCGTCGACGACCCAGATGGGTTTCATGCGTGCGGCGGTACGGCTCAGGGCAGGGGGATCAGGATCGTGAAGTCGGTGCGGCCCGGCACGCTGTCGCATTCGATCGTGCCCTGGTGTTGCTGCACGAAGGTCTGCGCCAGCGTCAGCCCGAGGCCCGAACCGCCCTCGCGCCCCGACACCAGGGGGTGGAAGATGCGATCGCGGATGTCCTCGGGCACGCCAGGCCCGTTGTCCTCGATATGCAATTCCAGTGCCAAGCGATAGCGCTGGCGGCTGAAGGTGGCCTGGCGCGCGACGCGCGTGCGCAGCGCCAGCACGGCGTCGCCGGCGGCGATGCGCTCGGCCAGCGCATGGGTGGCGTTGTGGGCAATGTTGAGCACGGCCTGGATGAGCTGCTCGCGGTCGCCGCGGAACTCGGGGATCGAGGTGTCGTAGTCGCGCGTCACCACCAGCCCGCGCGGGAACTCGGCCAGGATCAGCGAACGCACGCGTTCGCAGACCTCGTGGATGTTGACGTCGGCCACCACGTGCGGGCGCCGGTGCGGGGCCAGCAGGCGGTCGACCAGGGCCTGCAGGCGGTCGGCTTCCTGGATGATGATGCGCGTGTACTCGGTCAGCTCCCGCGAGGTGATTTCCATCGCCAGCAGCTGCGCCGCGCCGCGGATGCCGCCCAGCGGGTTCTTGATCTCGTGCGCCAGGTTGCGAACCAGTTCCTTGTTGGCCTGGGCCAGGCCGTGGGTACGTTCCTCGCGGTCCAGGCGCACCTGCTGTTCGATCTCGATCATCTCCACCAGCACGCGGTCGGGCCAGTCGGTCTGGGTCACGATCACGTGCACCGGAAGGTCGGCGCTGCCCGCAGGCATGCGGCGCAGGCTGGCGTCGAAGCGGCTGGTGGCGACCTGGTTGCGCGCCACCAGCCACAGGTTCTCGCTCAGCTGGGCCGCGTCGGCCAGCCATTCGAGAAGGCTGCCGCGCTGCAGCGCTCGCCGCGACACGCCGACGACGTTTTCCAGCGCCGCATTGGCCTGCAGGCAGCGGCCGTCGGGCGCCACCAGGGCGATCATGGTGGCCAGCTGGTCGAAGGCCTCGAAGCCGCCGGCCCCTGCCGGCCCGGGGGCCTCGTTCACTGCGGCAGCTTGGCGAGTTCGCGCTTCAGTGCCGCGATGTCGGCTTCCTTGCGCGCGATGGCGGCCTTCAGTTCGGCCACGCGGTCCAGGTACTTCTGGTAGTTGCGCTCGCCGCCGGTGCGCTCGGGTTCGCCATCGTTGTATTCCTTGCGCAGGGCGGCCAGGCGGTCTTCCTCGCGCTGCAGCTCGTCGGCCAGGATGCGCCGCGCGTCGCTGTCGCGGGCGCGCTGCTCGGCGTCGCCGGCGCGCGAGGCCGCGCTGGCCGCGGGGCGTGGCTTGGTCGCCGGCACGATGGTGATGGGCGCGTCCGCAACCGTGCGGCAGCCTTTGTCCTTCGCCTCCTGCGGCGAGAGCATGTTGGTGTAGCTCTCGGGTGGCCCCGGGCAGCGATACACCGGCTTGTCCTGCGCCTGCGCGGGCCCGCCGGCGGCCAGCACCGAGACCAGCATCCCGGCCGCCCAGACGCCGCGCGTGTTCTGCTTGAGTGGCATGCGGCGATTGTGGCGCAGGAAGAAGAAAGCGGGCCCGCAGGCCCGCTTGGCAGCTGTCGTCAGGTGACGATCAGAGCGCGTAGTACATGTCGAACTCGATCGGGTGCGTGGTCATGCGGAAACGCGTCACTTCCTGCATCTTCAGCTCGATGTAGGCGTCGAGGTAGGCATCGGTGAAGACGCCGCCCTTGGTCAGGAAGCCGCGGTCCTTGTCCAGGTAGTCCAGGGCCTGGTCCAGACTGTGGCAGACGGTCGGGATCTTCGCGTCTTCCTCCGGCGGCAGGTGGTACAGGTCCTTGGTCGCCGCCTCGCCCGGGTGGATCTTGTTCTCCACGCCGTCCAGGCCGGCCATCAGCAGCGCGCTGAAGGCCAGGTAGGGGTTGGCGGTGGGGTCGGGGAAGCGCGCCTCGATGCGCCGGCCCTTGGGGCTGGAGACATAGGGAATGCGGATCGACGCCGAGCGGTTCTTCGCCGAGTACGCCAGCTTCACCGGCGCCTCGAAGCCGGGCACCAGGCGCTTGTAGCTGTTGGTGCCGGGGTTGGTGATGGCGTTGAGCGCGCGCGCATGCTTGATGATGCCGCCGATGTAGTACAGCGCGAAGTCCGACAGGCCCGCGTAGCCGTCGCCGGCGAACAGGTTGGTGCCGTCCTTCCACACGCTCTGGTGCACGTGCATGCCGCTGCCGTTGTCGCCGACGATGGGCTTGGGCATGAAGGTGGCCGTCTTGCCGTAGGCCTGCGCAACGTTGGCAACGACGTACTTCTGCAGCTGCAGCCAGTCGGCGCGCTGCACGAGGGTGCTGAACTTGGTGCCCAGCTCCATCTGGCCGGCGGTGCCGACCTCGTGGTGATGGACCTCGACCGGGATGCCGACCGATTCGAGGATCAGGCACATCTCGGAGCGCATGTCCTGGAAGCTGTCGACCGGCGGCACCGGGAAGTAGCCGCCCTTCACGCCCGGCCGGTAGCCCGAGTTGCCGTGCTCGTATTCCTTGCTGCTGCTCCAGGCCGCTTCTTCGGATTCGATCTTGGCGAAGCAGCCCGACATGTCGGCACCCCAGCGCACGCTGTCGAAGACGAAGAACTCGGGCTCGGGGCCGAAGTAGGCGGCGTCGCCGATGCCGCTGCTCTTCAGGTAGGCCTCGGCGCGCTTGGCCAGCGAACGCGGGTCGCGCTCGTAGGGCTTGCCGTCGCCGGGCTCGAGCACGTCGCAGGTGAGGATGATCGTCGGCTCTTCGAAGAAGGGGTCGATGTTGGCCGTGTTGGGGTCGGGCATCAGCAGCATGTCGGAGGCTTCGATGCCCTTCCAGCCGGCGATGGACGAGCCGTCGAAGGCGTGGCCGGAGACGAACTTGTCTTCATCGAACGCGGACACCGGGACGGACACGTGCTGCTCTTTGCCGCGGGTGTCGGTGAAGCGGAAGTCGACGAACTTGACTTCGTTCTCCTTCACCATCTTCATCACGTCGGCAACGGTCTTTGCCATTCAGATCTCTCCTTGCGGGGCTTGTGGATTGGTTTGTGCGGGATGTGTCTGCCGGGGAAGGCCCCAACGAGGCGCAGGGAAATTTAGCAGAAAGCATGCCCGCGACCGGGTGATGCAGGTGCCCGGCGGCACGCCGCCGGCCGCGCCGGGCGCCCGAAGTCGGTGCGATGCGGCGCACCAAACCATGGCCGCTCTTCCCGACTCACCGCACCAGTTCAGGGCCGAGCCGGGCACCGAACTGCAGCAGGCCGGCGCGCAGCGCGGCAAACGCCGCCTCGGGGTCGGCCGCGGACTTCACGCCCAGTTCGATGTGGCGGCCGTGCACGGGGTGGTCGACGCTGGGCAGGCTGAAGACCTTGACGCCGGCGAAGCGCGACTCGATGTCCTCCATCAGCGGCGTCAGGCTGGCTTCCATGGCGCCGTAGACGATGACCGAACGCTCGACGGTGCGCGCGCCGCCATGCAGGTGGGCATAGCGCTGGTCCAGCACCCATTCGATCATCGGCCAGGCCATGACCGGGAAGCCGGGCACGAAGTGCACCTGCGCGACCGAGAAGCCGGGGATCTTGTTGTAGGGGTTGGGAATGATCTCGGCCCCGACCGGAAAGACGCCCATGTTCAGGCGGTGCACGTTGTCGGCACGGTCGGGCTCGTAGGGCAGGCCCTGCTCGGCGGCGATGTCGCGCATGCGCTGCAGGATGAGGTCGCGCGCCTGCGGGTGCAGCGCCAGCCCCACGCCCAGCGCCGCGGCGGCGCACTGGCGCGTGTGGTCGTCGGGCGTGGCACCGATGCCGCCGCAGCTGAAGACGAGGTCGCCGCCGGCGAAGGCTTCGCGCAGTGCCGCCGTGATGCGCGGGCGGTCGTCGCCGACGTAGCGCGCCCAGGCCAGCGCCAGGCCGCGCGCGGACAGCAGTTCGATGACCTTGGCCAGGTGCTTGTCCTGGCGCTTGCCGGAGAGGATTTCGTCGCCGACGATGACGAGGCCGATGTTCATGCGGAGCTGCTAGCCGTGGGGGTTGAACCCGCCACCGCCAGCACGGCCGGGGGCGGGGAAGTCAGGCCGGCGCCGCGCAGGCGCTGCAGGGCGGCCAGCGCGTAATGCGCGAACCAGCAGGCCGCGAAGGCGAAGACCAGCGTGTAGAGCCAGACCGAGACCAGCATCAGCAGCGGCGCGAAGATCAGCGTCGCCGCACTCGCCGCCCACAGCAGCGAAGGCAGCGCGCCGAGGTAGCCGCAGACCACGCCCATGGCCAGCAGCGGCCAGCGGTGGGTGTGCAGCAGGCAGCGGCGCTCGGGGGCGCTGGCGTGCACGGCCAGCACGTCGTAGGCCAGCACGCGGTAGGTCAGCCAGCCCCAGATCAGCGGCGGCAGCACCATCACCAGCGGCGGTATCAGCCACAGCGGCAGGCTCAGCACCAGCGCTGCCAGCGCCGCCAGCGTGCAGGCCAGCGACCACGCCAGCCCCTGCCACCACGACCCGCCCTGCAGCCGCTGCAGGCCGGCGAAGCGCCGCGCCGCCACCATGCGCACGATCGCCGGCGTGACGCACACCGTCACCAGCAGCAGCGTCGCGACGACGACCACCGGCACCGCCAGCGCGACGACGATCATCGGCGCCACCAGGCTGCGCAGCTGCGCCAGGCCGACCGAGTCCAGCCACTGCAGCACGGCGGCGATCAGCGACCACTGCTCCAATGTGTTGCGCACCGCGGCCACCGTGCTTTCCCAGTAGGCCCAGCCCAGCACCGCGGCCACGCCGCCGGCCAGCGCCAGCGGCAGCAGCGACCACAGGATGACGCGCCAGTGCAGGCAATAGGCGGCGGCGCGCCAGAACGCGTCGAAGACGGCATTCACAGCGATCGCCCCCGGCCCTTCATCGCGTGTTGCCGGTGTGCCCGAGCGAGTAGCGCCCGGGCTGCGGCCACACCGTCAGGCCGTGCGGTTCCTGGCCGACCTTGACCTGCACCACGGCGCCGGTGGCGGTGTCGAAGCGGTAGACGACGTCGTCGTAGCGCGCCGCCAGCCACAGCCATTTGCCGTCGGCGCTGACGTTGCCCATGTCCGGGCTGCCGCCGCCGGGCACCGGCCATTGCGCCACGACCTTCTCGGTGGCGAAGTCGATCACCGTGACGCCGCCGTTGCCCAGCCGGCTGCCGTGGATCTTGTGCGAGCCGCGGTTGGCGACGTAGAGCTTGGTGCCGTCACGGCTGGGGTAGAGCCCGTGGGCGCCGAGGCCGGTCTGGATGTAGCCCACCTGCTTGAAGCTGGCGCCGTCGACGATGTGCACGCCGTCGGCCATCATGTCGGCGACGTAGAAGCGCCGGCCGTCGGGCGAGATGCGGATGTCCTGCGGCATGCCCTTGGTCACGGTGCAGACCTCGGACTCGCCGGGCTCCCATACCTGCCCGGCCTGCACGCGCGCGGCGCCGGGCTTCTCCTTCAGCCGCGTCCTCGGCATCTGCAGCTTGAGGTAGCCCTCCACCTTGCGGCCCTCGAGGTCGATCTTGACCAGCGTGCCCGAGAACTCGCAGGTGAAGATGACGTAGCGGCCGTCGATCGAGAAGTCGGCGTGGTTGATGCCCGGGCAGCCCGGCGCGTCGATGGAGTACTGCAGCGCCATCGACTTCGGGTCGCGGAAGTCCAGGCGGTGGCGCGCCTCGGCGACCACGATGGCCGACTTGCCGTCGGGCGTGGCGTACATGTTGTAGGGGTCGTCGACGGCGATCGGCTTGCCGGGCTTGCCGGTGCGCGGGTCGATGGGCGTCAGGCTGCCCTTGTCGGTGTTCTCGGCATTGTTGGTGACCCACAGCGTGCGCAGGTCCCACGAAGGCACGATGTGCTGCGGCCCGATGCCGACCTTGAAGCGGTCGACGACCTTCAGCGTCGCCGGGTCGATCACATAGACATCGCCCGAACGCAGGTTCGGCACGTAGACGCGCGCCAGGTCGCCGGCGACGGCGGGGCTGAGCTTGTCGGCCGCGCTGGTGCTGTAAACGTTGCGAGTGTCGGTTACCGGCGTCGCGGCGCCGGCGCCGGCGGCGGCCAGCGCCAGCGCGGCCGCCCCTGCCAGTCTGTAGACCCTGTTCATCACCCCAGCTCCATGGTTTGAATGTCTTGTGGCGGCTGCGCCTTCAGGGCCCAGCCTTCGTCGCCGCGCGGATGGCGGCGACCGTGACCTGCACGATGTGCTCGACGCCCGGCCGGCCCAGTTCGGCGGTGGCCCGGGCGGGGTTGCCGGCGACGCCGGGCGCGGCCGGCGCAGCCAGTGCACCGGCGCGAACCAGGCTCGGGTCCAGTGCCAGCATCAGCGAGGTGTCGGCGAGGCCGGCGTGGGTGCCGATCTCGGCCGCGGCATGGCCGCTGTCGGCCAGGGCACGCGCGTGGTCAGAGCTCGACGCCCGATAGTACTCGGGCAGTGCATGCACCCGGCAGGGCCCCTGCGCGGCCCAGGCGCGGTTCAGGCGCGCCGCCACGCGGTCCAGGCTGGCGCGGTAGCCGCCGTGGTCGCCCAGCAGCACGACGTGGCACAGGCCGTGGCGACGCAGGCTGCGTGCCGCGCCTTCCAGCGTCGCCTCGAAGGCCGCGACCGGGATGCTGATCGTGCCCGGCCAGCGCATGTGGCCGGTGGGCGGGTCGATGTCGCCTTCGGGCACGTAGGCCAGCACCGGCGCCACCACGGCGTCGCCCAGCGCCAGCGCGATGCGCTCGGCGAGCAGGCGCGCGCGCACGTTGTGCTTGCCCAGGGCCATGTGGGCGCCGTTCTGTTCGGTGCCGCCGATGGGCAGCAGCACGGTGCGCGTGCCGGCGGCGATGCGCTGCTGCAGTTCGGTCGAGGTCAGGGCCTCGAGTTCGACTGCGGCCGGCCCGGGCGCAGCCAGCGCCGTGGCGGCGAGCAGGGCGGCGAGGATGCCGCCGAGGGCCGGCATGCCGGCCGCCCGGGCCAAGGCAGGAATTCGCACGCTATCCGCCGCGCCGGGCCTTGCGGTCCCCGCCGTCCATCGCCATCGCGCCTGCCCATCGCTTTTCCACACAGCCCTGCATGGTACCCAAGTGTCCTTGCGGCAGCGCCCTGCCCCAGGCCGTAGCACCCGGTTGCAAGGCGTCACCCGCGGGGCGGCCTGCCGCGGTCAAGATGCCCGGCATGCCGAGCGCCTCCTTCGACGTCCTCGTCATCGCCGGCGCCGCGCTGGCCGTGGCCGCGATGTCGCTCACCGCCTTCGGCCTGCGCCGCCAGCGCTACGCGGGCTGGCACTGGTGGGTGGCGGCGCTGTGGATGACGGTGCTGGGCACGCTGCTCGGTTCGCTGCTGCCGGGGCGCGCCGGCGCGGTGATGGCGACGCCGCTGCTGCTGCAGTGGCCGCTGGTGACGCTGATCGGCCTGCGGCGCTTCCATGCGCGCCAGGAATGGCCGGGCCGCCAGGGTCTGGACGCGGCGCTGGGCGTGGCCGCGCTGCTCGCGGCGACCACCGCACAGGCCTGGCCCGGCGGCCCGGCCCAGGGCGCGGTCACGGCCTGCGGCCTCGTCGTTCACCTCTATGTGGCGGCGGTGCTCTTCATGGGCCCGGGCGGGCGCGACGGCACGCCGGTGCAGGGCCTGGGGGCGGCCATCGGCGTCGCCGCCTTCGCCCCCGGGCTGGCGGCGCTGCCCGCGCAGCCCTGGCTGCCGCTGCAGGCGCGCGCCGTGGCCGCGGCCCTGGGCGGCATCGTGCTGGCCTTCGTGGCCGTGACGCTGGTGTGCGAGCGCACCGAGCGCCAGCTGCGCGACTCGCGCCGCCGCCTGCGCACGCTGGCCAACCTGGACGCGCTGACGCAGGTGCCCAACCGCCGCCACTTCGGCGACCTGGCGGCGCAGGCGCTGCGCCTGGACCCGCCGGGCAGCGCCGTGCTGCTGCTCTTCGACATCGACCACTTCAAGCAGGTCAACGACCACCTGGGCCACGCCGCCGGCGACCGCGCGCTGTGCCTGGTGGCCCTGAGCGTGCAGGAACACCTGCGCGCCCCCGACGTCGCCGGCCGCCACGGCGGCGACGAGTTCGTGCTGCTGCTGCGCCGCGCCACCACCGCCGACGCGATGGGCGTGGCGGCGCGCATCGTGGCCGCGGTGCAGCAGCGCAGCGAGGACCACCAGCTGCCGCCGCTGAGCCTGAGCTTCGGCCTCGTGCAGGTGGGCGCGGGCGAGTCGCTCGACGGCGCGCTGCGCCGCGCCGACCAGGCACTGTACGAGGCCAAGCGCCAGGGCCGGTCGTGCGCCGTGGCGGCGGCCGGCGATGAGCTGCAGCCGGTGTTCAGCGAAAGCCAGCGCCTGGGCCTGACCGCCTGCTGAAGGCGCCTGGGCTGGCGATAATCGCCGCCATGCTGCAGGCCGTCCTCGTCATCAGTCTGGGTGCCGCGCTGGGCGCCCTGGCGCGCTGGGGCCTGGCCCTGGGCTTCAACCACCTGCTGCCCGCCCTGCCCCCGGGCACCTTGCTGGCCAACCTGGTCGGCGGCTACCTCATCGGCATCGCGATGTCGGTGTTCGCGCAGGCGCCGCAGCTGCCGCCGGAATGGCGGCTCTTCGTCGTCACCGGCTTCCTCGGCGGGCTGACGACCTTCTCCACCTTCTCGGCCGAGGTCGTGCAGGCGCTGCAGCTGGGCCGCACGGGCTGGGCGCTGGCCACCGTGTTCGTCCATGTGCTGGGCTCGGTGGGCATGACGCTGGCGGGCATCGCCACGGTGGGGCTCTTCAGGCGCTGAACCAAGGGGGCGGCTCGTAGAATTGCGCCGCCTCCCCTTTCCTGCCGCGCAGCGCGCGCCCCACCCGATGACCCCTGCCGAAATCCTGGCCCAGTACGGCCCCCGCGAGTCGATGGAGTACGACGTCGTCGTCGTCGGCGCCGGCCCCGGCGGCCTGGCCGCGGCGATCCGGCTCAAGCAGATCGACGCCGCGCTTTCGGTGGTGGTGCTGGAGAAGGGTTCCGAGCCCGGCGCCCACATCCTCAGCGGCGCGGTGATGGACCCACGCGCGATGGCCGAGCTCTTCCCCGACTGGAAGGCACGCGGCGCGCCGCTGCTGCAGCCGGTGACCGGCGACGAGGTGCTCTTCCTGTCGCCGGACGAAGCCCGCACCACGCCGCCCTGGCTGGTGCCGGCCTGCCTGCACAACGAGGGCAACTACGTCGTCAGCCTGGGCGCGGTGGTGAAGTGGCTGGGCGAGCAGGCCGAGGCGCTGGGCGTGGAGATCTTTCCCGGCTTCGCCGCCGCCGAGGTGCTCTACAGCGACGACGGCCGCGTGCGCGGCGTGGCCACCGGCAACGCCGGCATCGGCAGGGATGGGCAGCCCCATGAAGGCTTCCAGCTCGGCATGGAACTGCTGGGCAAGTACACCGTGTTCGCCGAGGGCGCGCGCGGCCACCTCGGCAAGCAGCTCATCGCGCGCTACAAGCTCGACGCCGGCCGCAACGCCCAGACCTACGCGCTGGGCGTGAAGGAGCTGTGGGAGATCGCGCCCGCGAAGGCGCGGCCCGGCCTGGTCGTGCATACCGCCGGCTGGCCGATGGACGCGCACACCTACGGCGGCGGCTTCCTCTACCACCTGCAGGGCAACCTGGCCACGCTGGGCCTGGTGACCGGGCTGGACTACCAGAACCCCTGGCTCAGCCCCTTCGAGGAGATGCAGCGCTGGAAGACGCACCCCGCCATCCGCGCCCACCTCGAAGGCGGCCAGCGCATCGGCTACGGCGCGCGCGCCATCGCCGCCGGCGGGCTGCTGAGCCTGCCCAGGCTCGTCTTCCCGGGCGGCGCGCTGGTGGGCTGCGACGCCGGCACGCTGAACGCCGCGCGCATCAAGGGCAGCCACGCCGCGATCAAGACCGGCATGCTGGCCGCCGAAGCCGCGGCAGCCGCGATCAAGGCCGGCCGCAGCGGCGACGAACTCGAGGCCTACCCCGCCGCCTTCGAAGCGAGCTGGCTGCACGAGGAACTGAGCCAGGCGCGCAACTTCAAGCAGTGGTTCAAGCAGGGCAACACGGTGGGCACCGTGATGACCGGCGTCGAGCAATGGCTGCTGCCCAAGCTGGGCATCAAGAGCCCGCCGTGGAGCCTGCGCAACAGCACGCCCGACCACGCGCGGCTGCATGCCGCCGACCAGGTGCCGCGCATCGTCTACCCCAAGCCCGACGGCGTGCTGACCTTCGACCGCCTGAGCTCGGTCTTCGTTAGCAACACCAACCACGAAGAGAACCAGCCGGCGCACCTGACGCTGAAGGACGCCTCGGTGCCCGTGGCCGTGAACCTGGCCAAGTACGCCGGCCCCGAAGGCCGCTACTGCCCGGCCGGCGTCTACGAGTTCGTGCCCGACGCGGCCAGCGGCGGCGAGCGGCTGCAGATCAACGCCCAGAACTGCGTGCACTGCAAGACCTGCGACATCAAGGACCCGACGCAGAACATCGTCTGGGTCACGCCCGAGGGCGGCGGCGGGCCGAACTACGCCGGGATGTGAGCGCGAACGGCCAGGCCCTGCGCCGCCGGTGGCCCAGAGACGCAGACCGGCGGGCTAGAAGACGAGGTACATCGCCGCGGCCACCACCGTCGGCGGCAGGGCACCCAGCAGCAGCCCGCCGGCGCCTATGGACCGGTCCTCGAAGCCCTGCTTCAGCAAGGCCACGCCGGCCGGGTTGGGCGCATTGGCGATCACCGTCAGCCCGCCGCCGGCCACCGCACCGGCCACCAGCATGTACTTGGCCTGCTCGCCGATGCCGGGAATGAGCGAGCCCAGGTAGGTCAGCGCGGCGTTGTCGGTGATCGCCGTCAAGCCCAGCGCGCCGAAGAACAGCGCCTGCGGGCTCAGGCTCGAGACGATGGGCGCGAGCCACCAGGCCTGCAGCCCGCCCAGCACCACCAGCCCGGCGAGGAAGAAACCCACCAGCAGAGCTTCCTTCAGGATCAGCGGCGACTGGTGGCGTTCGTAGGCCTGGGCAAAGCCCAGGAACATAAGGAACAGGCCGAGGAAGATCACCGGGTGGTGGGCGCTGGCGACCACGCCGCCGAGGAAGGCGAGATGGATGGCCGTGACCAGCCAGGGCACGCGGGCCGCTGCCGGGGCCGCGGGCGCCGGCGTGGCCCCCAGGTGCCGCCGCAGCAGCAGCGTCACCACGCTGGCATTCAGCACCACGGCGATCGCCGCCTTCCAGCCGAAGTGCGCAGCCATGTGGGCGCTGTCCCATTGCCAGGTGGCGGCCACCATCAGCACCGGCGGCGCGGCGAAGGAGGTCAGCGTGCCGCCCACCGACACGTTCACGAACAACACGCCCAGGGCCGCGTACTTCAGCCATTCGGGGATGCCGTCGCGAAAGACCAGCGGCGCCAGCATCAGCGCTGCCAGCGTCATGGCCGCCGGCTCGGTCACCAGCGAGCCGGCCAGCGGCACCAGCGCCAGGCACAGCCAGGTCTGCACCACCGCGGCGGGAAGCGGCAGCAGCCGCGCCAGCCCGCCGACGGCGACGCGCACACCTTCCAGCACCGGCCGCGAACCGGCCACCACCATGATCACGAAGACGAACAGCGGCTCGGTGTAGTGGCGTGTCTCGGCATAGGCCACGGCCTTGTCGCCGCCCTGCAGCAGCGC
This sequence comes from uncultured beta proteobacterium, assembly GCA_903914615.1. Lineage (GTDB taxonomy): Bacteria > Pseudomonadota > Gammaproteobacteria > Burkholderiales > Burkholderiaceae_C > Rubrivivax. The sequence continues at coordinate 13,631 of CAIWPS010000238.1, forward strand.
CATCGCCAGCACCAGCACGATGGCCCAGAAGCCGAACACGACCTCGACCTCGCCCAGCAGGTGGAAGAGCCCGCCGTGCCGCGGGTGGCGGTGGGCCAGGCGCTCGAAGAACTTGGTCGCGAAGGTGTGGACCAGGGCAACGGCGAAGAGCGTGGCGGCGATGACTTCCATGAACGGCGGCGTGGGCGGTGGAGCGGCCGTCGACCGTACCACGCACGATGTCCTTGGCCCGTCAGGGGCCGCGCTGCGGCGGCTGCGGCTGCATCGCAGCCAGCGTGGCGTACAGCGGCCGGCTGAAGGCCCGCGAGACGGCGCTGGCCACCAGCGCACAGGCCATCAGGCTGAGCACCAGCGCATGGCCGTCGACCATCTCCATGACGATGATGAAGGCGGTGAGCGGTGCCTGCGTGGCCGCGGCCAGGAAGCCGACCATGCCCAGCGCAATGAGCGTCGCCGCCTGCGGGTAGTGCGTGAGCAGGGCCACGTCGTTGCCCAGCGCCGCGCCGATGGCCAGCGAAGGCGCGAAGATGCCGGCCGGCACGCCCGACCAGGCCGTGAACCAGGTGGCGAGGAACTTGAAGAGCACGTAGGCCGGCGCCGCCTGCTCGCTGCCTTCGAGCATGTGGCGCGTGTGCGCGTAGCCGCTGCCGAAGGTGGCCCCGGCGGTGACGACGCCGATGACGGCCACCGCACAGCCGCAGACCCAGGCGAAGGCCACGGGCCGCCGGCGGCGCAGCCGGCTCAGCGGGTCGCTGCCCTGCCCGCCCAGCGAGCGCACGAGCAGGCGCGCGAAGAGCCCGCCGGCGACGCCGCTGGCCAGCGCCACCAGCAACGCGGGCAGCAGCAGCGCGGCCTCGACGCCGGCGCCGCGGATGACGCCGAAGTAGGTCGAATTGCCATTGATCGACACCGCAATGACGCCCGAAAGCACGATGGCCGCGACGATCAGGCCGCTGTTGCGCTGCTCGGGCGAGCGCGACAGCTCCTCGATCGCGAACATCACGCCGGCCAGCGGCGTGTTGAAGGCGGCGGCGATGCCGGCGGCGCCACCGGCCACCAGCAGGCCGTGCTCGCTGATGACGGAGCGCCGCGGCAGCAGCCGCCGCGCGGCGAGCAGGATGCCGGCGGCGATCTGCACCGTGGGGCCCTCGCGCCCGAGCGACAGGCCGCCCAGCAGGCCGGCCGCCGTGAGCACCATCTTCGCGACCGACAGCTTCAGCGACACCAGCGTGCTGCGGTGGCCGGCGTCGACCGCCGGATCGAGCGCCGCCATCACCTGCGGGATGCCCGAGCCCGCGGCCCCGGGGGCGTAGCGGCGCGTCAATGCGACCACCGCGGCGGTGCACAGCGGCGTGCACAGCAGCGGCGCCCACCAATGCAGTTGCTGCAGCGAGGAAAAACAGTCCAGCGCCCGCTCGGTGAGCCAGGTGAATCCGACCACGGTCAGGCCGGCTGCGGCCGCCACGGCGAGGAAGACGCCGCGGGTCCACCACAGACGCCAGTCGCCGAAATGGCGCCGCAGCGCCGTGGCGATGTGCAGGTCCTGCTTCATCGGCGCGCGGCCCGGCGTTCCGGCGGACTGCGCAGCGCCCTCATCGCGGTGCCATGGCCCGCGGCGCAGATGGGTTGGCGGGCGCAACACCGGGTGCCGTCGACGACGACGTCGCCACCGCCGCCGAGGCGACTGCGCCAGGCATGCCGTGGCGCTGCTGCCAGGTCGCCCACAGGCAGGCCGCGGCGACGATGTCCCCCAGGGCGAGCAAGGCGATCAGGACCAGGGCGACACGGCGACGCTGCATGTTCGGCCGTGATTATAGATAGCTTTGGACAAAGGCAGCTGCGGCACCGCCGCCCGCGGCTAGATCTGGGCCAGCGGAATGCCGGCAGCCCGCTCGTCGGCGTCGAGGGCGGAGATCAGCACCGCCAGGTCCTCGTCCAGCCGCCGCAGCGTGCCGGGGTCCAGCCCGGCCAGTGCCTCGGGCAGGACACCGGCGAAGGGGCCGCGCGCCTTGCGCAGCACCTGCGTCCCCGCGGGCAGGATGCGCAGTTGCACGGCGCGGCGGTCGGGGCCGTTCTTCTCGGCCGCCACCATGCCGGCCTCCACCAGGGCCCGCACGAGGTTGCTGGCGGTGGTCTGGTGGATGTCCATCGCCCTGGCCAGGCCGCTGACGCCGATGCCGCGCTCGGCGCGGATCACGCTCAGGGCCCAGACCTGCGCCCCGCCGACGCCGGCGCGCTTCTCGGTCTGCTGGAAATGCGTCTTCACGGCGTTGAAGACGAGGCGGAAGCGGCGCAGCACGCGGGCGGCGGCTTCGGGGTCGGCGGCGGCGCGGTCCGCCGCAGCCGCAGAGCGCGACCGGGTTCGGGCAGGGGAAGTCATTCGCCATCATAGGGGCGCCCTGCGGCCCCGGGCAGGGGCCCAAAAAAAGCGGGGCCCGCAACGAGCCCCGAAAAGTCCTTCACCGTGCCGGCTGGGCCCGAGTACCCCTGCCAGCCGGACCAGAGTATTTGCATCAATGCAGTCGGCGGCCTGCGCTGCACACTATTCCTCCTGCTCGTCGAAGGCACCGACCTCGCGCAGGGGGTTGCGGTCTGCCAGCGCCACGGCCCGGAGTTCCAGCGCGCCTTCGAAGCCCTGGGCTACCTGCACCGGTGCTTCAGCGACCGCCCGGAGGCGGCGGGCGCCGCATGCCGGCGATCAGCGCCCCGCCAGGCTCTGCACCGCGCGCCCTGTGCCGCCGCCGCCCAAGGGCACGCCCTGCGTGAGCAGCGCGGCCTCGACCCCGGCGATGGCACCCAGGATCATCGCCGCGTTGCAGTCGCCCAGGTGTCCGATGCGGAAGGCGCGGCCGTGCAGCGGCCCCAGGCCGCCGGCCATGGCGACCTGGAAGCGCTCGCGCGCGACGGCGCGCAGCGCGTCGACGTCGATGCCCGGCGCCACCGTGACCGTCGTCACCGACACCGAACGGCAGCCCGGGTCGGCGGCGAAGAAGTCCAGCGCCCCGCCCTCGCGCCAGCCCTCCACCGCGGCCTGCACGGCGCCGGCGAGCTGGGCATGGCGTCGCCACACTGCCTCCAGACCTTCGTCGAAGATCAGCCCCAGGGCCGCCTCCATGCCGAAGAGCAGGTTCTGCGGCGGCGTGCCGCAGAACTTGCGGTAGGACAGCGCGTCCCGGCGCCGCACCCAGTCCCAGTAGAAGCGCGGCGCCGGGTTGGCGACGGCGCGCGCGAAGGCCCGCTCGTTGACGGCGACGAAGCCGACGCCGGGCGGGCACATCAGCCCTTTCTGCGACGCACCCACGGCGACGTCGACGCCCAGCGCGTCCATCGCGAACGGCGCCGCGCCCAGCGAGGCGACGACATCGGCCACCAGCAGCGCCGGGTGGCCGGCGGCGTCGATGGCGCGGCGCAAGGGTTCGATGGCGCTGGTGACGCCGCTGGCGGTGTCGGTGTGGACCGCGAACACGGCCTGGATGGCGTGCGTGCGGTCGTCGCGCAGCGCCTGCTCGACCGCCGCGACGTCGATGGGCAGGCCTTCACGCCAGGGCGTGCGCACGACGCGGCGGCCCAGGGCCTCGGTCTGCACGGCCCACGACTCGCTGAAGTGGCCGGTGCCGGGCACCAGCACCGCCTGGCCCGGCGCGGCCACGTTCTCGACCACCGCCTCCCAGGCGCCATGGCCATTGGCGGCGTAGAAGAAGACGTCGGCCTGGGCGGTCTGCAGCAGCCGCTGCAGGCCGCGTTCGCAGGCCGCGATGTTGGCGTCCACGCGCGGGTCGCCCAGGTCCATGGGCTGCGCGCTCATGGCGTGCAGCACGGCGTCGGGCAGCGGCGTCGGGCCGGGCGAGTGGAGCGAGCGGCGGCCGGGGATGCGGGGGTTGGGGCTCATGCGGCGGGGGCGTGGGGCATGCGGGTCGCGGGGACCTGCATGCTACGGCCCGGCGCGGCTCAAGGCTGCCAGTTCGGCGGCCGCTTGTCGATGAAGGCCTGCACGCCTTCCAGCGCGCTCCCGTCCATCATGTTGCAGGCCATCGTGCGGCCGGCGTCTTCATAGGCGGCAGCGATGCCCGTTTCGAGCTGACGGTAGAACAGCGCCTTGCCCATCGCGATGGCCACGCGCGGCTTGCCGACGATGCGGCTGACCAGGCGCTCGACCTCGGCGTCGAGTTCGGCCGCATCGACGACACGGTTGACGAGTCCCTTCTCGCGCGCCTCGTCGGCACCGATGAAGTCGCCGGTGACCAGCATCTCGAAGGCGAACTTGCGCGACAGGTTGCGGCCCAGCGCCACGCTGGGCGTGCTGCAGAACAGCCCCAGGTTGACACCGCTGACGGCAAAGCGCGCCTCGCGCACCGCCACCGCCAGGTCGCACATCGCCACCAGCTGGCAGCCCGCCGCGGTGGCGATGCCGTGCACACGCGCGATCACCGGCACCGGCAGCTTCTGGATCGCCATCATCATGCGGGCGCATTGCGCGAAGAGCCTGTCGTAGTAGTCCAGCGACGGCTCGGCACGCATCTCCTTCAGGTCATGCCCCGCGCAGAAGGCCTTGCCGGCCGCCGCGATGACGACGGCACGCGCCGTGTCGTCGCCGGCCACGCGGTCCAGCGCCGCCTGCAGCGCCTCGAGCATGGCTTCGGAAAGGGCGTTGAAGGCCTGCGGGCGGTTCAGGGTCAGCGTGACCACGCCGCGCGCGTCCTTCGCGTACAGCACCAGGTCGTGTTCGTGCATCGTCGGGCTCCTATTCGAAGGCGGCGGCGCTCTTGGCCCGCTCTCGCAGCTGGAACTTCTGGATCTTGCCGGTGCTGGTCTTCGGGATCGCCTCGAAGCGGATCTCGCGCGGCACCTTGTAGCCGGCCAGCAGGCCCTTGCAATGCGCCACCAGCTCGGCCGCCGTCACCGTCGAACCGGACTTGGTCTCGACATAGGCCACCGGCGTCTCGCCCCACTTGGGGTCGGGCCGCGCCACCACCGCGCAGGCCAGCACGGCGGGGTGGCGGTACAGCGCGTCCTCGACCTCCAGGCTGCTGATGTTCTCGCCGCCGCTGATGATGATGTCCTTGCTGCGGTCCTTGATCTTGGCGTAGCGGTCGGGCTCCATCACCGCCAGGTCGCCGGTGTGGAACCAGCCGCCCTCGAAGGCCTGGGCGGTGGCCGCCGGGTTCTTCAGGTAGCCCTTCATCACGATGTTGCCGCGGAACATGATCTCGCCCATCGTGGTGCCGTCGGCCGGGCGCTCGGCCAGGGTCTCGGGGTCGCGCACCGTCATGCCTTCCTGCAGCATGTAGCGCACGCCCTGGCGGCCGTTCAGCCGTGTCTGCTCCGACAGCGTCTGCGCTGCCCAGGACTCGCGCTTGACGGCCACGGCCGCCGGCCCGTAGACCTCCGTCAGGCCGTAGACATGGGTGATGTCGAAGCCCAGCTGCGCCATGCCCTCGATCATCGACGCCGGCGGTGCCGCGCCGGCGACCATGCCGCGCACCTTCTGCGCGATGCCGGCGCGCCATTCGGCCGGCGCGTTGATGAGCAGGTTGTGGACGATGGGCGCGGCGCAGTAATGGTCCACGCCGTGCTCGCGCATGGCGTCCAGGATGGCCTTGGCGTCGACCTTGCGCAGGCAGACATGGGTGCCGCCCAGCATCGCCACCGTCCACGGGAAGCACCAGCCGTTGCAGTGGAACATCGGCAGCGTCCACAGGTACTTCGGGAAGTGCGGCATCGTCCAGGTGGCCGCGTTGCACACCGCGTTCAGGTAGGCACCGCGGTGGTGGGTGACCACGCCCTTGGGGTCGCCGGTGGTGCCGCTGGTGTAGCTCACGGCGATGGCGTCCCACTCGTCGGCCGGGCCTTCCAGCCGGGCCAGCGGCGCGTGCGCGGCCAGCAGCGCCTCGTACCCGTGCGTGCCCAGGCTTTCGCCCGGCCCCGCGTACTCGCTGTCGGCGACGTCGATGACCACCGGCGTGCGGCCGAACTCGTCGCGCAGGATGCGCAGCGCCGGGCCCATCACGGGCGCGAACTCGCGGTCGGTGATCAGCACCTGCGCCTCGCAGTGGTTCATCTGCCAGGCCAGCAGCGGCGCATCGAGCCGCGTGTTCAGGGTGTTGAGCACCGCGTTCAGCGCCGGCACCGCGTAATGCGCCTCGACCATCTCGGGCGTGTTGGGCAGCATCACGCTGACGGTGCTGCCGCGGGCCACGCCCAAGGCCTGCAGCGCGGCCGCCAGCCGCGCCGAACGGTCGCGCACCTGGGCCCAGCTGTAGCGGCGTGAACCATGCACGACGCCCGGGAGATCACCGAAGACTTCGGCGCTGCGTTCGATGAAACTCACGGGTGACAAGGCCACGTGATTGGCCGCATTCCGATCCAGATGCTGGTCGTAGATGCTCATGGAGAGGGCACTCTTGTGGGGCGAGGGAACAACGATGGTACGCGGCGCCGCTGACCCGGGCGGTTCCGGCGTCGAGAACCTCGTCCGCGCGGCGCAGGCGGCGATGTGCTTCGACCGCTCGCGCAGTTCGAACCTGCTCGGGCCGCCCGTGGGCGCGCTCGTGGTCTGGCTGCTGTGGCCGTTGCTGGCGCCGGGGCTGCTCGTCGCCTGGCTGGCGGCCAAGACGGCGGCCAGCCTGGCGCGCATGTGGGCCACGCGGGGCTTCGACCGCGAGCGCGAGGACCCGGCCCGTGTGATCTTCTGGGCGCGCCGCCTGGACCTGATGCTGGCCGTGGACGGTGCCGTCTACGGCCTGCTGGGCACGCTGCTGCTGCCCCGCCACGACGAGGTGATGGCGATCGTGATGGTGGCCACGCTCATCGGCATCGCTGCCGTCGCGCTGGTGGTGCTGGCGGTGAGCCTGCGGGCGGCCCTGGCCATCACCGTGCCCACGCTGCTGCCGGCGCTGCTGTGGCAGTTGATGCAGGGCGACCGCGTCTCCACCTACATGGGCCTGGGCATGACCGTGTTCCTGGCGCTCGTCGTCATCGAGGGCCGGCGCGCCTCCGAGCACACCCGCGCCATGCTGCGGCTGCGCTTCCGCATGGACGAGCTGGCGGCGCAGCGCCAGCAGGCGCTGGACCAGGCGCGCCAGGGCAGCGAAGCCAAGGGCCGTTTCCTGGCCACCATGAGCCACGAGATGCGCACGCCGCTGCACGGCATCCTGGGCCTGGCGCAGCTGCTGCACGAAGACCTGCGCGCGCCGGCCGACAGCCAAGCCGGCCAGCGCCTGGGCACGCTGAAGCGCACCGGCGAACACCTGCTGGCCCTCATCAACGACGTGCTCGACTACTCCAAGATCGAAGGCCAGCACCTGCGCCTGCAGCCCGCGGCCACCGACCTGCACGCCCTGGTGGCCGAGGTAGCCGAGCTCTGCCGTGCCTCGGCCGAGGAAAGGGGGCTCGATCTGCAGGTGCAGCAGCAGCTGCCGCGGCCCTGCGGCGTGCTGGCCGATGCGGCGCGGCTGCGCCAGGTCCTGCTGAACCTGTGCGGCAACGCCGTTAAGTTCACGCCGCCGCGCGGCCGCGTCGTCGTGCGCAGCAGCATCGGCGACGACGGCGGCCAGCGCATCGAAATCATCGACAGCGGCCCGGGGATACCGCCGGCCGACCGCGAACGCATCTTCCGCCCCTTCGAACAGCTCGACGGCTCCTTCTCGCGGCGGCACGGCGGCACCGGGCTGGGGTTGGCCATCTCGCGTGAGCTCAGCCGGGCCATGGGCGGCGAAATCCTCTGCAGCGACGCGCCCGGCGGCGGCGCCGCCTTCACGCTGAGCCTGCGGCTGCCCGCCGCCGCCTTGCCCCAGGCCGCCGCCCAGGCCGGCAACGATGCGGCCGCAGCCCTGCCCGGGCGCAGCGCAGGGCGCGTGCTGCTGGTCGAGGACAACCCGGTCAATGCCATCGTCGCCGAGGCCTGGCTGCGCCGCCTGGGAGCCGAGGTCACGACGGTCAGCGACGGCGAACAGGGCGTCGCGCACGCCACCTCGGCCCGCTACGACCTGGTGCTGATGGACTGGCAGATGCCCGGCATCGACGGTTTCGAGGCCACGGCGCGCATCCGCGCCCACGAGAGGGACCGTGGCCTCGCGCCGACACCGGTGGTGGCGCTGACCGCCAACGCCCTGCAGGGCGACCGCGAGCGCAGCCTGGCCGCCGGCATGGACGAGCACCTGCCCAAGCCCTTCAGCGAGCCCGAGCTGCGGGCGCTGCTGCGCCGCTACCTGCCGGCCTGAGGCCGCGGCGCGGTCAGCGGCTCACAGGCCCTCGACAGCCACCAGGCGCGACGTGGCGGCGCGCTGGCGCATCGCCACCAGCTTCTGGTAGTCGGGCGAGTGGTAGAAGCTGCGCAGCTGCGCCGCGCTGGGGAATTCCAGGATCACCAGGCGCTTGGGCTCGCCCTGCCCTTCCAGCAGCTCGGCCGCACCGCCGCGCGCCAGGTAGCGACCACCGAAGGCGGCGATGACCCCGGGGGCCTGCTTGCGGTAGTCCTCGTACGCGGCGGGGTCGGTGATCTCGACCTCGGCAATGATGTAGGCGGCCATGGACTGTCCTTCCTTGTGGTGGCGTCAGGGGTTCAGGCGCTGGCCGCGGCCAGGGCCTGGTCGATGTCCCAGAGGATGTCGTCGATGTGCTCCAGACCCACCGAGATGCGCACCATGTCGGGCCGCACGCCCGCGGCCAGCTGCTGCGACGCGTCGAGCTGGCGGTGGGTGGTGCTCGCCGGGTGGCTGACGAGGGTGCGCGTGTCGCCGATGTTGACGAGGTGGCTCATGAACTTCGCGCTCTCGATGAACTTCACGCCCGCGGCCTCACCGCCCTTGACGCCGAAGGCCAGCAGGCCCGAGGCACCGCGCATCTGCCGCATCAGCAGCGCGTGCTGCGGGTGGCCGGGCAGGCCGGGGTAGTTCACCCAGCCCACGGCCGGGTGGGCGCACAGGAACTCGGCCACCGCCAGCGCATTGGCGCAATGGCGCTCCATGCGCAGCGGCAGCGTCTCCACGCCCTGGAGGATCTGCCAGGCGCTCATCGGCGACAGCGCGGCGCCGAAGACGCGCAGGCCTTCCATGCGGCAGCGCATGCTGTAGCCGAAGTCGCCGAAGGTCTCGAAGAACTTCACCCCGTGGTAGCCCGGCGAAGGCTCGGTCATGCCCGGGAACTTGCCGTTGTCCCAGGGGAAGCGGCCGCCTTCGACGACGATGCCGCCCAGCGTCGTGCCATGCCCGGCAAGGTACTTGGTGGCGCTGTGGACGACGATGTCGGCACCCAGCGCGAGCGGGTTGCACAGGAAGGGCGAGGGCACCGTGTTGTCGATGACCAGCGGCACGCCGTGCGCGTGCGCCACCGCGGCCACGGCGGCGATGTCCAGCACCAGCAGGCTGGGGTTGCCCAGGCTCTCGGCGAAGACGGCGCGCGTGTTCGGCCGCATCGCCTCCGCGAAGGCCTCGGGCCGGGCAGCATCGACGAAGGTGGTCTCGATGCCGAACTTGCGCAGGTTCACCGCCAGCATGGTCACGCTGCCGCCGTACAGCGCCCCGGCAGCGACGACGTGGTCGCCGGCCTGCAGCAGCGTCATCAGCGCCAGTGCCTCGGCCGCCATGCCGCTGGCGCTGGCCACCGCGGCGCGGCCGCCTTCCAGCGCCGCGACGCGCTCTTCCAGCGCCGCCACCGTGGGGTTGGACAGGCGCGAGTAGACGTTTCCGAAGGTCTGCAGGTTGAACAGGCTGGCGGCATGCTCGGCGCTGTCGAAGACGAAGCTCGTCGTCTGGTAGATGGGCAGTGCGCGGGCGCCGGTCTCGCGGTCGGGGATCTGGCCGGCGTGGATGGCCAGGGTCTCGGGCTTGAAGGCGTGGTCGCCGGCCATCATGCCGCCCGGCGCGCCGAGATCACCTGCGTGTTCACGCCCACCCAGTGCAGGCCGCCGAAGAGCCGCGCATGCTCGATCTTCATGCAGCGGTTCATCACGCTGTCCAGCCCGGCGGCGCGCGCCAGCGCGTCGGCCCGTTCGTTGACGACGCCGATCTGCTGCCACAGCGCCCGCGCGCCGATGGCCACGGCGCTGGCGGCGATGGGCAACACGTCCTCGGTCTTGCGGAAGACGTCGACGAGGTCGACCTGGAAGGGGATGTCCTCCAGCCGCGGATAGCTCTTCTCGCCCAGGATCTCGGCGTAGCGCGGGTTCACCGGCACGATGCGGTAGCCGTGGCTCTGCAGGTACTTGGCGGCGAAGTTGCTCGGCCGGTGCCATTCGGCGGAGAGCCCGACGACGGCGATGGTGTGGTTGTCGCGCAGGATGCGGCGCAGGGTGGGGATGTCGTCGGCCATGGCTCATCGTAACGCCGGGGCCACGGCCGCCGGCGGGCCGCCCAGGCCGCGCACCTCAAGCCCCGAAGCCGCGCGCCTGCAGCAGCTCGCGCAGCGCCGCCGAGTCCTCGGCAAAGCGGTCGGGGTCGTACTTGATCTTGCTCGTGTAGTACTGGGCCAGCGAGGTGATGCCGTGCTCCTGCCACAGGCGCGCCATCTCCGGGCCCAGCGACAGGTAGCGCTCGCGGCCGCGGCGTTCGCGCTCGCCATAGCGGGCTTCCAGCTCCTGCGTCGTCGGCCGCTGGTAGCGCTCGTCGTGGATCCAGGCCGCGGCGGGCAGGCGGTCGCGCTGGGCCACCTGCTCGGCGGGCCAGCCCACGACCAGGCTCGTCACCGGCAGGCAGTTCGGGGGCAGTTCCAGGAAGTCGGCGATGGCGCCCATCGAATGCAGCGTCGTGCCCATGTAGCAGATGCCCAGGCCATGGCTCTCGAAGGCCAGCGCCGCGGTCTGCGCCAGGATGATGGCGTCGTAACCCGCCACGTGCCAGCTGATGAAGTCCGCGAAGCCCGCCCGTGCCTCGCGCAGCGCCAGCCATTGCCGGGTGCGGAAGGTGTCGGCGCAGAAGGTCAGCACCAGCGGCGCCTGGTCGACCATGGGCTGGCCGAAGTGCAGCTCGCACAGGCGGTGCTTGCGTTCGCGGTCGCGCGTCTTCACCACCGACACCATGTTCAGGTTGCCGCTGGAAGACGAGCCGTGCAGCGCCTCTTCCAGCACGCGGTCGATGAGCGCGGGGTCGATGGCGCGATCCTCGTACTGGCGTATCGACCGGTGGGCCTGCATCAGCTGCGACATCGCTTCGGCGTTCATCGTCTCTTTCGGGGTGGAAGGCGGCGCATCATGCCAAGGCGGTCGCGCTTGCGGGAAGCCCCGGGGCCGCTGCTACACTGAGGCTGTCAGGAGAGCGTTGCGCGGTGCAGACCACGCAGCCGCCGAAGGCGCAGAGGCCCCGCTCGCGGGCCGCCTCGAACGCTCAGGCAAAAGGACTGACCGAACCACCTCACTGGAGAGAGGCTGCCAAGGCAAGACCGGCAGCCCACCGAAGGGGCAAGGCCTGCCGGTCCGCATGCGGATGCGGCAACGCCGAATCTCTCAGGTAAAGCGGACAGCGAGGGCCCCGTGCACGGCGCAAGCCGTGCGCGTGTTGATGCCCTCCCAAGGATTCCGCCATGGCCGACGCCGCCCTCCTCCAGACCCCCCTGCGTGCCCTGCACCTGCGCCTGGGCGCGCGCATGGTGCCCTTCGCCGGCTACAGCATGCCGGTGCAGTACCCGACCGGCGTCATCGCCGAGCACCGCCAGTGCCGTGAACATGCGGCGCTCTTCGACGTCTCGCACATGGGTCAGCTGCGCCTGGTCGGCGCCGACGCCGCGGCGGCGCTGGAGACGCTGGTGCCGGTCGATGTCGTCGAC